>JBGPTQ010000193.1:0-5004 GCA_041490725.1 Allostellaceae bacterium
GTCAAAGAGCCTCGGCACGGCCGCCTTAGAAGGCGCGGCGCAACGCGTCGACAAGGTCGAGCCGCTCCCACGAAAAGCCGCCATCGGGCTCGGGCGTGCGGCCGAAATGGCCATAGGCGGCGGTGCGGGCATAGATCGGTTTGTTGAGCCCAAGATGGGTGCGGATCCCGCGCGGCGACAGATCCATCAGCTCCTGCAGCACGCGCGACAGCCCGTCCTCGTCGACCCGGGCGGTTCCATCGGTTTCGACATAGACCGAGAGCGGCTTCGCCACGCCGATCGCATAGGCGACCTGGATCGTGCAGCGCTCCGCCAGGCCGGCGGCGACGACATTCTTCGCCAGATAGCGCGCCGCATAGGCGGCCGAGCGGTCGACCTTGGTCGGGTCCTTGCCGGAAAACGCCCCGCCGCCATGCGGCGCCGCCCCGCCATAGGTATCGACGATGATCTTGCGGCCGGTCAGGCCGGTATCGCCGTCCGGGCCGCCGATCACGAAACGCCCGGTCGGGTTGACGTAAAAATGCGCTTCGTCGCACATCCAGCCTTCGGGGAGGACGTTGACGACGTGCGGCCGGACGATCTCGCGCACCTCGTCCTGGCCGATGGTCGCGGAATGCTGCGCCGAGACGAGCACCGCCGTCGCCCGCACCGGCTTGCCCGCGACATATTGCAGCGAGACCTGGCTCTTGGCGTCCGGTCCGAGCAACGGGGCGGCTCCCGAGTGCCGCGCTTCGGACAACGAACGCAAGATGGCGTGGGCATAAAATATCGGCGCCGGCATCAGCTCGGGGGTCTCGGTGCAGGCAAAGCCGAACATCATGCCCTGATCGCCGGCCCCCTCGTCCTTGTTGCCGGAGGCGTCGACGCCGAGGGCGATGTCGCTCGACTGGCCGTGAATCAGGCAATCGACCTGGGCGCGTTGCCAATGAAAGCCTTCCTGCTCATAGCCGATGTCGCGGACGGCATGGCGCGCCACGTCGATCAGCATCTCCTTGGTGATCGAGGCCGGTCCGCGCACCTCGCCGGCGAGCACGATGTGGTTGGTCGTCGCCAAGGTTTCGACGCCGCAGCGCGCCTGCGGCTCCGCGGCGATGAAGGTGTCGACAATCGCATCGGAGATGCGGTCGCAAACCTTATCGGGGTGTCCTTCCGACACCGACTCGCTGGTAAAAACAAAATCGTGCTTCGGCAAGAGACAATCTCCCCTCGATCGGCCTGAGCCAAAGGCCGGGCGCCGTTGGGCGGATGCATAATGGAAACCGATGCCCCGTCTTCGCAGGCACCTTGTCGAGTCTGCAGCCCCAAGCGTCAAGCAGGATCTTGTCGCCGGGCCCGTCTGGTGGACCGAGCAGGGGTTTTGTCGGTCCGCTCGCCCTCTGCCGCGAGCGCCCTGGCAAGTTCCAAGAGGCGGCGGCGCACGGTGACGTCGTCGATCGTGTAATAGGCGTCGACGAGTTCGACCGTTTCGCGTCTGCGCAGCGGATCGGATTCGAACCCCTCGGCCGGCGGTTCAGAGAAGCCGCCCGGGATCGCCGGCGCGCGCACCGGATCCATGTCGTCGAAGAAGAACGAGACCGGCACATCCAGGACGCGGCTCAGTTCATGCAGCCGGCTCGCGCCGATGCGGTTGGCGCCCCGCTCATATTTTTGCACCTGTTGAAAGGTAAGACCGATCGCCACGCCGAGCTTCTCCTGGCTCAGCCCGAGCATGTTGCGGCGCAACCGAACCCGCGAACCGACTTGCACGTCGATCGGGTTCGGTTTTTCCATTTTCTGGCGGCTTGGCCGCCGTATCGGTCGCGATATCGCCATCTAACCGCGCGCCATCGAAGAGCGCAGCTGTGATAACTCATACTATGGTATGCCGTCAATGCACTTTTACAACTTGCAATAGGTAGATTGCGGCTTCGATCGCGGCAGCTGGCGGCCTGAGCTAGCGCCAGCGCCGCAGTGCCGGAACCATGCCGAGCATCAGCATCGCCGCGAAAAGCCAATCGCCGGTCATCGCATAAAGGGTCGGCGCTGCGGCGGCGGGGAGCGCCACATCGGCATGGCCGACGCTGTCGAGACGGGTGCGCGCCACCACCCGTCCGGCCGGGTCGACAACCCCGCTGATGCCGTTATTGGCGACGCGAACCAGTGGCAGCCCTTCCTCGATGGCGCGGGTCCGGGCGATGGCGAAATGCTGGTATGGCCCTGAGCTGCGGCCATACCACGAATCATTGGTGAGGTTGAGGATCCAGGCGGGACGCGCTGGCGCATCGACCACCGCGCCCGGGAAGATCGCCTCATAGCAGATGATCGGCGACAAGGCGGGGAGCCCCGGCAGCGCGATCGTCTGCGGCCCCGGGCCGGCGCTCAGATCGATGCTGCCGGGGGTGATCTTCTTGACCGGCAGCACGTCGCTGAACGGGACGTATTCGCCGAACGGCACGAGATGCGCCTTGTCGTACCTGGCGCGGATCGCGCCCGCGCTGTCGATCGCCTCGATGCTGTTCCAGATCCGGGTCGGAGGGCCGGGAGGCGGGTTGGCCCGCAGCGCGCCGGTTATCACATACCCGTCCTTGGGGGCGACCGCCGCGATGGCGGCGCGGTGCGGACCATCGCGTTCGAGCAGGAAAGTCGCCGCCGCTTCGGGCCAGAGCACCGCCGCAAGCGGGTGCTCGGCCGGACCGCCGCTTAACTCGATCAGCCGATGAAAATTGGCCTCGGCCGCCCCCGGATCCCATTTCATCGTCTCGGGGATCGAGGGCTGGACAAGGCGCAGCCATGTTCCGGTCGAGCCGGGCGGCGCCAGCTGGAGCCGCATCGCGCCGGCCGCCGCCGGGGCCAGGATCAACAGCGCGGCGCCGAGCGCCGGGGCGGCCCGCCGCGCCTGCGCCATCGGCCGCAGCGAGGGGATCCCCATCAGCGCCGGCAGCGCGGCGGCCAGCACCGTGACAAAGCTCAACCCGTAAATGCCGACCCATGCGACGCTTTGCAGCACCGCGAGCGAGCCCGGGAAGCCGCCCGACCAGGCATAGCCGACGAGGTTCCACGGCAACCCGGTCAAAAAATGCCCGCGTGCCCATTCGGCCGCGCTCCACGCCACCGCGAACAGACAGACCCGCGCAGCTGCCGGCAAACGCAGCGATATCGTCCCGAGGCTGGTCGCGCCCAGCGCCGCGGCCGGATAGAACGCCATGAGCGCGGGCAATCCCAAGACGGCAAACGGCAAGGCCCACCAGAACCGGGCAATATCGACAAACAGCGCCGCAGCGATCCAGTAAAGCCCGGCGACAAAAAAACCCAGGCCGAAGACATAGCCGAGCCGCGCCGAAGCCCACGGCCCGGCGCTCCCCTCATCGAGCCACAATAGGCCGGGAAAGGCGATGAAGATCAGCGGAGTGAGATCGAAGGGCGGCAGTGCGCCGGCGAGCAGCGCCCCAAGCACAAACCCCAGCCCATAGCGCCGCCAGCCCGATAATGCGGCAAGCTCCTGCGCGAGCCGGCAAAGCGGCGTCTCGGTCCGGGCGCCGGGGTGAACCCGGAGCACCGAGCTTTCAGGCACCCGCCACCCCTTTGCTGCCGGTCGCGGCCGGCAATCCGCGCACGCGCAGCCGCTTCACGCGCCGCGGATCGGCATCGAGCACCTCGAATTCGATGCCGTCCGGATGGGTAATGACCTCGCCCCGTTTCGGCACCCGGCCGGCCAGCGTGAATACCAGGCCGCCCAGCGTGTCGACCGACTCCTCGTCGCCGGCGCGGCGCAGGCGGGTGCCGTGGTGTTCCTCGAGCGCTTCAATCGGCAGGCGCGCATCGGCGATGACGCTGCCATCGGGCCGCTCGATCAGCGTCGGCGCCTCGGCGACGTCGTGCTCGTCCTCGATCTCGCCGACGATCTCCTCGATCAGATCCTCGATCGTCACCAGCCCGTCGATGCCGCCGAACTCGTCCACGACCACGGCGATGTGGGTGCGCGCCTGGCGCATCTGGACGAGGAGATCGAGGATCGGCAGCGAGGGGGCGACGAACAGGACCTTGCGCAACAGGCGCGAAAGCTTGCCCGGGCGACGGTCGGCGACCGGCGCCAGCACGTCCTTGACGTGCACGAAACCAATGACGTCATCGAGCGATTCGCGATAGATCGGCACACGCGAGTGGCCTTGCTCGACCATGCATTTGACGACCTCGGCAAAAGGCTGCTCGACATCGAGCGCAACGATATCGACGCGCGGCACCATGACATCGGCGGCATTGCGGTCGTGGACCTTGAGGATGTTGCCGATCAGGAACCGCTCCTGCGGGGTGATCGGGGTGACGCCCTCGAGCGCGGCCGCCGCGATCAGCGCGTCCATCGTCTCGCGCGAGCCGCGCGGCCCCCGCGGCCGCCGCAACAGGCGCAACAGCGTGCGCAGACGCGACAGCTGTCCTCCCCCGCTCTTGGGCTGATTATGCTCAGGCTGGCCGTCACTGGCGGGCGGCTCGGTGTCGGTCATCTACAGGCGGTCCGGGTTTACCTGTTCACATGGTATCGCGATAAGGATCTGGCACCCCCAAACTCTGCAATATCTCGACCTCGCGCGCCTCCATGGAAGCGGCCGCGGCCTCGCCCTGATGGTCGAAACCGAGCAAATGAAGCACGCCATGAACGACGAGGTGACGCAGATGGTCGGCCAGCTTCTTGTGCTGCTCGGCCGCTTCGCGCTCGACCGTTGCGAAGGCGAGGACGACATCCCCGAGCAACACCGGCGCGCCGGCCGGCGCCACGCCCAATGCCGGAGCGGCGGCCAAATCGGCAAGCGCAAAGGACAGCACATTGGTCGGCGCATCGATGCCGCGATAGATCAGGTTCAGCCGCCGCTGCTCTGCATCGTCAGTGAGGATCAATCCCACGATCAGATGCCCGGCCGGCGCGCCCGCCATCGGCCCGGCGGTACGAGCCAGGGCCGCACGTGCCGCCGTCGCGGTAAGCGCCTCGGCATCCGGGCAGGCGGCAACCCAGGCATCGCAATGGACCGAGAC
>JBGPTQ010000194.1:0-4990 GCA_041490725.1 Allostellaceae bacterium
GCGGATCGGCTTCGACTATGTCTGCGTGTCGAGCGGCGGCATCAGCCCGGCGGCGCGCATCGCGGTCGCGCCGGGCTACCAGGTGCCGTTCGCGGCGGCCGTCAAGGCGGGAAGCGGCATCGCGGTTCAGGCGGTCGGCATGATTGTCGAGCCCCGCCAGGCCGAGGCGATCATCGCGGAAGAGCGGGCCGATTGCGTGGCGCTCGCCCGCGGCTTTCTCGACGACCCGCGCTGGGGCTGGCACGCCGCCGACGCACTCGGCGCCGAAATCGCCTGCCCGCCGCAATACGCGCGCAGCCGTCCGGGGCTGTGGCCCGGCGCAGCCCTGGCGCGGTCATACCGCTGAGCCGCTCCGGCGGCCCGACGCCCGCCTGTCAACGCGGGCGGCGCAGCATCGGGCCGAGATCGCGCCCGCCGAACAGGTGCAGATGGAAATGCATCACGTCCTGATGGGCTGCCGCGCCATGGTTGGCGAGGATGCGGTAGCCGCTCTCGGCGACGCCTTCCTGATGCGCTATATGGCCGATCGCGTGCATGAAGGCGGCCAGTTCGGCCGCCGACGCCTGCGCGGCAAAATCATCGACCGAGACGTATTCGCCTTTCGGGATCACGACGATATGAACAGGCGCCTGCGGGTTGATGTCGCGAAAGGCGAGGACATGCTCGTCCTCGTAGACCTTGGTGCAGGGTAATTCGCCGCGCAGGATGCGGGCGAAGACGTTGGTGCGGTCGTAGGGCATCATTCCTCGGACGGTTATTGCCAGCGAGGCAAGGGATGTAGGATGGGTTGAGCGCAGCGAAACCCATCGGCTCTCTGGAATTGCCTTGGTGATGGGTTTCACTACGTTCAACCCATCCTACAGCGTAGAAACGCTCAGCCCAATTCGCCGCGCACCTGCTGGCGCAGCTGGTCGATCAGCACCAGCTGGCCCTTGCGCTCGACATGCCAGAAGGCCCAGCCGTTGCAGGCCGGCGCGCCCTGCACTTGAGCGCCGACCGAATGGATCGAGCCGCGATGCTCGGCCGAAATGACGCTGCCATCGGCGCGGACCCGCGCGCTCCAGCGCCGGGTCGCGTCGACCAGCACCTCGCCCGGCTCCAACAGCCCGCGCTCAACCAGACTGCCGAACGGGATGCGCGGAGCCTCGCGCCGCGACTCGAGGGCGACGAGCTCGGCCGGCGCCGGGCGCACCGAAGCGATGCGCCGCCGCGCGATCGCGACGTAAGCCGGGTCCTGCTCGATGCCGATAAACCGCCGGCCGAGGCGCTTGGCGACGGCGCCGGTGGTGCCGGTGCCGAAGAACGGGTCGAGTACAATCTCGCCCGGCCGGGTCGAAGCCAACAGAACGCGGTGCAACAGCGCCTCGGGCTTTTGCGTCGGATGCGCCTTCTTGCCCGCGCCGTCGCGCAGCCGCTCAGGCCCGCCGCACAGCGGGATAAGCCAATCGCTGCGCATCTGCAATTCGTCGTTCAATGCCTTCATCGCCTCGTAGTTGAAGGTATAGCGCGCCTCGCGCGAGTGGGCGCACCACAGCAGCGTCTCGTGCGCGTTGGTAAAGCGCCGGCCCCGGAAATTCGGCATCGGGTTCGATTTGCGCCAGATCACGTCGTTGAGGATCCAGAACCCGAGATCCTGCAGCGCGGCGCCGATCCGGAAGACGTTGTGATAGGAGCCGATCGCCCATAACGCGCCCGAGGGCTTCAACACCCGGCGAGCGGCGGCGAGCCAGGCGCGGGTGAACTGGTCGTATTCGGCAAAGCCGGCGAATTTGTCCCAATCCTCCTCGACCCCGTCGACCCGGCTGTTGTCGGGACGGCGCAGTTCGCCGCTGAGCTGCAAATTATAGGGCGGGTCGGCGAAGACGAGATCGACCGAGGCCTCCGGCAGCCGCGCCATCGCCGCGAGGCAATCGTCTTCGAGGATCACGTCGCATGAGAACGCTGTTGTCTCAACCATGGCGCGAACTGTGAGCGCGGCCGCCGGCCCCGTCAATTCCGGGGGTCAATTCCGCGGGCGCGCGGTGTCGCCCGCTTCGGAAAGCGCGCCGGCTTCAAGCAATGCGAAGAAATCAGCGGGAGCCGAAAGCGCCAGGCGAACCGGCTCGAACGAGCGCCGATGATGCGGGGTGACGCCGAGCCGCCGGATCGCCTCGCCATGCTCGGCCGTCGCATAGCCGACATTGGTCTCCCAGCCATAGCCCGGGTAGCGAGAGGCCAACGCGTGCATGATTCGGTCGCGGGTGACCTTGGCGATGACCGAAGCCGCGGCGATCGAGAAGCTGAGCGCGTCGCCCTTGACGATTGTCTTCACCGCGCACGGCAAGGAGGGCGCGACATTGCCGTCGACGAGCGCGATGTCGGGCGTCAGCCCGAGCGCGGCGACCGCGCGCGCCATCGCGACCAGGCTCGCCCGCAGAATGTTGATCCGATCGATCTCGCCCCGGCTCGCCGCCCCCACGCCAATGCTGACCGCCCCGATCCGGGCACCGGCAAACAAGGCGCGGTAGCAGCTCTCGCGCACCTCGCGCCGCAATGTTTTCGAATCATCGAGCGCGCGGCGCAGCTCACCGCGGAAGCGCTGCCGATCGATGATGACCGCGGCGGCAACGACCGGGCCGGCCAAGGGTCCCCGCCCGGCCTCGTCGATGCCGCAGACGACCCCCGCGCAGCACCGCTCAATGGCGAAATCCGGCATCGCCTCCCCCCTGGGCCGCTTGTGCCATTCCGGCGCCGCGGAGGCAAGCGGGCCTATGGGTGGAGTTTGGAGTGGATCCGAGGGAATAAAACATGAACATATTTCGTTGACTCGACTCGCAACAATAAATATTCTTGGTTTGTTCTCACTCCTTGAGCAACCAAACCGGGAGGAATGCCAATGAGATGGACCCTTCTCGCCGCTTCCGCGGCGATCGCCGCGACCGTGTGGCTGCCGAGCGAAGCCGCCCAGCCGACTGCCGCCGCGGCAGCAAAGGGTGACCCGATCACCTTCGAGCAATACCGCGATTGGCGGCTCGCTTTGATCGAGCGGCGCCAAAGCGAACTCGCGGTCCAGCTTGCCGCGGCCGATCTCAGGGCGCCGCAGAAAGCCCGGCTCGAACAGGTGAAGGCCTATTACGATTGGCTCGCCGGCTTGCCCGAATCTGACCGCGACCACCGCTTCCGCGAACGCTTCGATCGCATCGACGCCAATCACGACGGGCAGATCGATCCGGGCGAACGCGCCGCCTGGCGCGACAAGCAGCGCGCCTTCTATCGCCACGATCGGACGGTTGCGCAGCCTCCCGCCGCAGCCGCGACGCAATAGGCCGCCGACCCTCCGGCGAGTCCGGTTATCCGCCTGCAAATAACAGGTGGAACAGGAGCACCGCAGGCGCGCTTCGAGCCTTCTATGCTATCCTGCGCTGCGGTGCCGGGGCGTCCGGCAGCGCCGCATGGAGGCGGGGATGGCCTTGCGAACCAGACTTACCGAGCGGCTCGGCATTCGCCACCCGATCCTGCTCGCGCCGATGGGCGGCACCGCGGGCGGCGCATTGGCGGCCGCGGTCAGCGCCGCCGGCGGGCTCGGCCTGATCGGCGGCGGAATCGGCGACCCCGAGTGGCTCGAAGCCCAGTTCGCCGCTTCCGGCAATCAGCGGGTCGGTTGCGGCTTCATCACCTGGGGCCTAGCGAAGCGGCCTGCGACGCTCGACATCGCGCTCGGGCATTCGCCGGCCGCGATCATGCTGTCCTTTGGTGATGCCGGGCCGTTCATCGCGCGCATCAAGGCCGCCGGTATCCCGGTCATCTGCCAGGTGCAGACCGTCGCGCGGGCACGCGAGGCGCTGCGGCAGGGCGCCGACATCATCATTGCTCAGGGTGGCGAGGCCGGCGGGCACGGCAGCAGTCGCGCCACCCTGCCGCTGGTCCCGGCGGTGGTCGATGCGGTTCGCGCGTCGGGACAGGATGCGCTGGTGGTTGCGGCTGGCGGTATCGCGGACGGGCGCGGTCTTGCCGCCGCGTTGATGCTCGGCGCCTCGGGTGTGTTGATGGGAACCCGCTTTCATGTCTCGGTGGAGTCGCTTGCGACCCCGGAGACCAAGGCCCACGCCGTCCAATCAAGCGGCGACGACACCGTGCGCACCCGGGTTTTTGACATCGCGCGCGATGCCCCATGGCCGGTCGAATTTACCGGCCGGGCCGTTGGCAATCGCTTCAGCGAAACCTGGCATGGGCGCGAAGCCGCGCTCGACGCCGACGCCGCCGAAAAGACCCGTTATGTCGAGGCGCAGAAGCAGCAGGATTTCGCGACCGCAGTGGTCTGGGCGGGCGAGGCGATCGATCTCATTCACTCGGTTGAGCCCGCCGGCGAGACGCTGACCCGCATCGTCGCCGAGGCGGAAGCCGCGCTCGCTCAGCGCTTCGATTGACCGGCGACCCGACTGCCTGAACGAGCAACGAGCGAGGAACGAGCGAGTTATGGATAGCGGGCTCGCCGGACTGATCGCCGCCGAGACGGTGCTGAGCCACAGCGATGGTGCGCGCGGCATCCTGTGGGTGCGCGGCCACACCTTGCCCGAGCTCGTCGCCGATTTTGGTTATGAGGGCGCGGTCGGCCTCTTATGGGAAGGGTTTGCCGGCGCGGGGCTGAGCCGCGAGGAGATGCGCGCGCAGCTCGGCGCCGGGCGCGAGCTGGCCTTCGCGCGGCTCGGCGATTGGCTGGGCCAGGCGCAGACGCGGCCGCTCGTCGTAGCCGTCCGGCTCGCCCTCGCCGCCTTGCCGGAAGACAGTGCGCCCGCGGCAATCCTCGCCACCCTGCCGGTGGCGATCGCGGCGCTGTTGCGAACCCGCTCCGGCGCCGCGCCGCTCGCTCCCGACCCGGCGCGCGGCACCGCCGACGATCTTTTACGCATGGCGCATGGCGCGCCGGTCATGCCGGTCATGGCCGAGGCGCTCGACGCCTACTTCACCGCGGTCATCGATAACGGTCTCAATACCTCCGCCTTCACCGCCC
>JBGPTQ010000195.1:0-4985 GCA_041490725.1 Allostellaceae bacterium
CGCCGGGATCGGGGTCGGGTGGCTGTTCTGGACCCACAGGATGACCCGCTCGCCTGGGCCGGGCGCGGGCAGGCCGGCATAGCGGTCGGCTGGCCAGGCATTCGCGTCATGGGTGCAGGACAGCGCCCCGTCGGGTGCGACCCCCGGCTCACCACCCGGCTCGCCAAACATGTCGAGCGCGTATTTGACGATGTCGTGGCCGGCCGCGCCGACGATATGAATGAACAGCTGGCCGGCGAATTCGCCGAGGCCGAATTGCTCGCGCACTTGCCGACTGTCGATCGAGATCGCGCCGCCCTTGTCGCCGCAGCTCTCGGCCCATTCGGCAATCACCTCGCCATTGCCGTCGAACAGGGTCAGCCAGCAGGTCACTCCAGGCGAACCGTAGCCGGACCAGTAATTCGCGGTGACGAGCCGCGTGTGCAGCGTGCCGGTGTCGCGAAACAGCGCAAAATTGGTCGCGAAGTTGAGCGGGTCGAGATAGGCGCCGCGATTGGTGAGCCGCGTCTCTGGGATGCGCATCGCATCAAGGCTCAAGGTTTGCGCCCCAGCCGGCAGATAGGGCTGGAGCTGGCCGATCAGCCGATCGGCCTCGAACCCGGCGACCAGCACGGAGCGCGCGCCGCACTCCCCCAGCGCGGTGATCGGCAGGGCGCTGCGCCCCAGCACCGTGGCTCCGATGCGCGACACATCCTGGACAAAGACCCCGGCGATCTCGACCCCCGCCAGCCCGAAAATCTCGGCGAACCCTTCCGCCGCGCCATGCGGATCGACGATCGCGGTCGGCCCCTGGCGGGCGAGCTGGGCCAACAACGCGCGCGCCGGTTGCGCCGCGTGCGGGTGGGTCAACGCCTTGTAGAGCGTGTTGCCGCCGCGGAAATTGTCGAAGGTGTCGATGCGCAGCGCCATGATGGGCTCGATACTACACAAGCCGCTGGTTCATGGCTGCGACAGTTGCGCCAGGCGGTTGATCACCAGCTCGCGCAGCGCCGCGCCGGCCCGCGCCGTGTCGTCGGGCGGCGTATAGGACCAGCATTCGAGGTGACCGGTAAACGGACGGGTGATCCCGGCTTTCCGCATCGTCTCGTGAAATCGGGCGAATTTGGCGTCGCCCCCGTCGAGGCTGAGGATATGCACGGGCTTGCCTGTCGCCGCCGCCTCGCTGACCATCGACACCGAATCGGCGGTGACCAACAGCGCGTCGGCGATGGCGAGATAGGCGTAATACGGGTTGTCGCCTTTGCCGTCCCAGATCGATACCGGCAGGCCGGCCAGCCACTCGCGCAACACGGCTAGGCCCTGCTCGCCGGTGCGCCGCGACGGCGTCACCAAGGCCGACCCGCCGGTGCGCCGCAACACCGAAGCGATCATCTCGGCGATCTCGCCGAGCCGCGAGAGGTCGAGCCGATAGGCTCGGTTCGAGCCGCCGATCAAGACGCCGAGGATCGGCCGCGCTAGCGCCTCGAGCGCCGGGAACCGGCGGCGCTCGGCGGCTAGAAGCTGCGGGGTCACGCGATGAATGGCGCCGCCTGTCACCAGGATCCGCGGCCCGCGTAGCCGGTCGTGCTCGGGGACGAACAGTATGTCGAATTCGCCCCGGCCGACGCGCGGGTCCTGGATCTGCGCCGCCACGGTGCGGCCGGCGCTGGCGCGGCGGATCGCCAGTGCCGGCCGCGCCGTGTTGCGGCCGCAGCCGATCACCAGATCGGGCCAGGGCGGCCCCAGGGCCAGCCCCGCTTCGGTCACAGCGTCGAGCGGGGCAAGCCAGAGCTGCGGCGGCAGCCAAGCCCACGGGCGGCAGATCGACAGCTTCTTTTCGCTGAAGGGAAAGCCGGTGGCTTCGGCAAGGCCGAGCGCCTGGCTCGCCATGCCGGGCTTGCCATCGTGCAGCACCCAAACGCTCGGCCGCTGCTCGCTCAGCTGGGCGAGCCGATCGTCGCCAGTAGCAGGGGGCAGTGCGACCATAGGCCCGGTTTACGGAAACCGCCGCGCGGCGGCAAGGCGGCGCGCCGTGGTTTCGTGAATCAGGCGCAACAAAATTGCGTGGCGGCGGCGAAATTCCTATTCTTCCTGCGATTTCGGGGCCAGTCGCGGAACGGAACGGAATTGCGCATGCGCGGGCCAAAGCTCGACCGTATCGACCGGCGTATCCTGCAGCTGCTGCAGGCGAACGGGCGCATGACCAATATCGCGCTGGCGCGGCGCGTCGGCATCTCGCCGCCGCCCTGCCTGCGTCGCATGCGCGCGCTGGAAGCGGCCGGCCTCATTCGCGGCTATCACGCCGATCTCGCCCCGGAGGCGCTCGGCTTCGCGGTCACCGTCTTCGCCCAGATCGGGCTGGCGAGCCAGGCCGAGAGGGATCTCAAGGCCTTCGAGACCCTGGTCGCTTCCTGGCCCGAAGTGCGCGAGGCGCACATGCTCGCCGGGGAAACCGATTTCCTCCTAAAGATCGTCGCGCCCGACTGGGACAGCTATCAGCGGTTCCTCAGCGTCAAGCTGACCTCGGCGCCCAATGTCAACCAGGTCAAATCGGCGCTGGTGCTGCGCGTCTCCAAATCCGCCCCCGGCGTGCCACTCGCCGAGGCACCGGAAGCGGAGGAGGCGGCACCGACGGCGCTCGCTCAGCCGAAGGCGACGGTGACGATCTCGTAGGATTTGTTGCCGCGCGGGGTCGATACCTCGACGCTATCGCCCTTGGCCTTGCCAATCAGCGCGCGCGCCAAGGGCGAGGTTACCGAGAGCCGGCCGTTTCTGATGTCGGCCTCGTCCTCGCCGACGATCCTGAAGGTCTGCTCCTCGTCGGTTTCCTCATCCGCCAGGGTGACGGTTGCGCCGAATTTGACCGCCGCTCCCGACAGCTTGGAAACGTCGATGACCTCGGCCCGGGCGATCTTGTCCTCCAGCTCGCCGAGGCGCCCTTCGATAAAGCTCTGCCGCTCGCGAGCGGCGTGGTATTCGGCGTTCTCCGACAAATCGCCATGCGTGCGCGCCTCGGCGATGGCGCGGATAACCGCCGGGCGATCGACCGATTTGAGGCGCGTCCGCTCTTCCTGCAGCCTGGCGTAGCCGTCCACGGTCATCGGGATCTTGTTCATCAGACCGGATTCGTGCCTTGTTAGCGCAACAGGCGTTCAAAAATAGGATTGCAGCGGGGCGACTTCAAGGCAGCCCTCGCGCAGCGCCCTGATTGCCTGCACCGCCGCGCGGGCGCCGGCCACCGTCGTGTAGTATGGGATGTTGTGGGTCAGCGCGGTGCGCCGCAGGCTGAAACTGTCGGCGATCGCCTGGACACCCTCGGTGGTGTTGAAGACGAGCTGGATCCGGCCGCTGCGCATGTCGTCGACGATATCGGGCCGGCCTTCCTGCACCTTGTTGACCAGGTTGACCGGCACGCCCGCTTCGCTCAGCTTCCGGGCGGTGCCGCTTGTCGCGACCAATTCGAACCCCCAGGCGGCGAGCTGACGGCACGGCTCGACCAGCGCCGCCTTATCGGAATCGCGCACCGAGACGAAGACACAGCCCGAGAGCGGCAGCTCGGTGCCGCTGCCGAGTTGCGACTTGGCGAAGGCCCGCCCGAAATCGGTGTCCAATCCCATGACCTCGCCGGTCGATTTCATCTCCGGCCCGAGGATCAGATCGACGCCCGGGAAGCGCGCGAACGGAAACACCGCCTCCTTGACCGCGACATGGCCGGCGCCGGGCCGCGGGCGGCGATCGCCGCTCGGGAGCAGCGCCGCCAGCGTCTCGCCGGCCATCACCCGCGCCGCGATCTTGGCGATCGGCACACCGGTCGCCTTGGCGACGAAGGGCACGGTGCGCGAGGCGCGCGGGTTGACTTCGAGCACGTACACTTCGCCCTCCTTGACAGCGAACTGCACATTCATCAGCCCGACGACATTGAGCGCGTGGGCGAGGGCGACGGTTTGCCGCTCGATCTCGGCGATCGTCTCAGGATCGAGGCTGTAGGGCGGCAATGAGCAGGCGCTGTCGCCGGAATGGATGCCGGCTTCCTCGATATGCTCCATGATCCCGGCGACATAGACCTCGGTGCCGTCGGCGACGGCGTCGACATCGACCTCGATCGCGTTCTGCAGATAGCGGTCGATCAAGACCGGGCTGGTGCCCGAGACATTGACGGCGCGGCGGATGTAGCGGCTGAGCCCGGCGCTGTCGTGGACGATCTCCATCGCCCGGCCGCCCAGCACGTAAGATGGCCGGATCACCACCGGGTAGCCGATGCGCTGGGCGATCGCCTCGGCCTCCTCGGGCGAATAGGCGGTGCCGTTGTCCGGCTGGCGCAGCCCGAGGCCGCGCAACAGAAGCTGGAAGCGCTGGCGGTCCTCGGCGAGGTCGATCGCATCGGGCGAGGTGCCGAGGATCGGGATACCAGCGCGTTCGAGCGGCTTGGCGAGGTTGAGCGGGGTCTGCCCGCCGAGCTGCACGATGACGCCGAGGAGGCGCCCGCGCGAGCTTTCGACCCGCACGATCTCGATCAAGTCCTCGGCGGTCAGTGGCTCGAAATAGAGCCGGTCGGAGGTGTCGTAATCGGTCGAGACGGTCTCCGGGTTGCAGTTGACCATGATCGTCTCGATGCCTGCCTCGGAGAGGCTATAGGCGGCATGGACGCAGCAATAGTCGAACTCGATCCCCTGGCCGATCCGGTTTGGTCCGCCGCCGAGGATGATCACCTTGTCGCGCTCGCTCGGGTCGGCCTCGCATTCGGGCGGGCTCAACCCATCGCCCTCATAGCAGGCGTACATGTAGGGGGTGAGCGAGGGAAACTCGGCGGCGCAGGTGTCGATGCGCTTGTAGACCGGGTGCACCCCGAGGCGACGGCGCAACGCCGCGGCCTACGCCTCGCTGGTGCCGGCAAGCCGCGCCAGGCGGGCATCCGAAAACCCCATCTGCTTCAGCCGCAGCAGTCCGGTCGGATCGCCCGGCAGCCCGTGTGCACGCACGCGTTCCTCGACCTCGACGATCTCGCG
>JBGPTQ010000196.1:0-4972 GCA_041490725.1 Allostellaceae bacterium
GGTCGATGCCATCAAAGAGGCGTCAGACAACGGTCGTGAGGTGACCTTCCCGTAGCGTATGCGCGGCCCTCGGCGCGATTAGGCGCCGACACCCCAGGCGATGGCGTTGCGCAGCAATAGATTGAACGCGTCGGTTTCCCATGGGCCCCGAAAAATCGGCGGCGTCGTGTCCGCGGGGTCGACGGTCCGGGCCGCGCGGATGGCGGGGTTGTGGCAATGGCCGAGGGCAAAATAGGTCACGCCGCCGTTGCCGACCTCACGGCTATAGCCGAGCACGCGGGTCTTGCCGTCGGGTTGCAGCGAGGTGTCCGAACCGTAGAGGGCGCCGACCGTAGGCCATGCGCCGCTCGGGCCGTACTCCGCGGTCAGCAGCGTCTGCGTCGAGCCTGGATCCTGCAGCTCGATGAAATAGGGCTCGTCCTCGACGTCGAAAGACGTGCCGAGCCCTCGGGTGAGAGGGGAATCGGTAGCACTCACCTCGACGCGAATCTTGCAGATCGGGGGATGGGTCAAAAAGTAGCTGCCGAGGAGGGCGTGGTGCTCGGTCTTGACGGTGCGGCGCATGCGCATGCCCTCCACCCGCTCGGCGCGGCCGCCGCTGGTCCCATGCAAGCCCAGCCAGTGGCCACCGGCCTCCAGCCAGTGCCGGATGGTGCGGCACTGCGTCGCGTCGGGGTAGGGGCCGGCCACGTAGGTGATCAGCAACTGGGTGACAGGCAGCCATTTCTCGACGTCCGCGAAGTCGTTGGCGACCGAGGCGGGAATGTCCCGTTCGCCCAGCAGCCCCAAGAGCCGCAGGCGGGCATAGTCGTGGTCGTGCCCGCCCATCGAACCCGGTGGAAAACCACCGGCAATCAGATGCGCGCGGCCGGACTTCGTCTCTGTCATCGGATCCCCTCCAAGCGCGGCTAAATTTCCGTTCGAGTTTTTTCGCGCAGCCCCAATCGCGCCAGGCGCGGCAATACCTCGGCACAAAAATAAGGCAGCTCGTCCAAATAATTGACGAAGGAGACCCCGATCCCGGTGAGCCCGGCCGCCGCGAGCTGCGCCATCTGCCGCGCCACCGCGTCGGGGTCGCCGACGAATGGCAACCCGCCCATCCCGTTCGCCTGGTGATTGCGGATTCGCCCGAACTCCTCCGGCCCGTGGCTGTGGGCCGTGATGTTCTTCATCGCCAGGATGTTGTCGACCGCCCGCCAATCGGCATTGTCGACGACACAATGGCGCCAATAATCCTGCGCCGCCTGGGCAGTCGGCCGGCAGGTGACGACGCCGACGGTATAGACGTCGATCTCCCTTCCGCCCTGCCGGGCCAGCGCCCGCACGTTTTTCACGTGCTGCGCGGTCTCCTCGAAGGAAATGCCATTCGATATGTTCGAGAACAACGCATCGCAGTTGCGGATGGCGAAAGCTTGGCCGGTGGGCGACGCGTCGGCGTTCATGATCAGCGGGCGAGATCCGCCGTACGGTTTGGGCTTGGCCCGCACGCCCCTCAATTTGATGAATTGCCCATCGAAATCGAAATCTTCCCGCGGCGACCATGCCAGCTTGATCACGTCGAGCCATTCCTGGGCGTACTCGTAGCGTGTCGCGTGATCGCGCAGGGTGGCGCCGAACATCTCGAATTCGCCTTCGTTCCAGCCGCAGACGACGTTCAAGCCGAAGCGGCCCTCGCCGATGTGATCGGCGGTGACGAATTCTTTGGCGGCGATCAACGGTAGGATCAGCGCAGCATGGACCGTTCCGAACACGGTCAACCGCCTGGTCTTGGCCAAGAGGCCGCAGGCCCAGGTCACGGTCTCAAAGGTCGCGCCCTGATAGTCGGTATCGCCGCCATAGCCCTTCCACCGGCCGATCGGCAGCATGAACTCGATACCGGCCTCATCGGCCATTTGTGCGAGAAGCAGGCAATCCGACCAGCTCCCGGACCAGCGTTCCGGCACCAGGGTGACTGCCCGGCCGGAGGAGCAGTTCGCGCCGAACAGACCCAGCTTGAGCTGGTTCGCGCTATACATCGCGGCGCGCTGGCCGTTTGCGATTCTGCGGTCCATCGGAATTCAGCAAACGACGCATCGATCGCCGGGTCAACCCTCGCACAACAGCACCTTGCCGATCTGCTATTGCTGCTGGACAATCGGCATGGATGCTCTCGGCTCGTAGTGTTCCCTCGCCATAACCACCCAGGAGAACCCATCATGGCGCGTCTGAATTTCGGCGCCTTCCTCGCCCCGCATCATCCGATCGGCGAGCATCCGATGTTGCAGTTCCGCCGCGATCTCGACCTTGTCGAACAGCTGGACCGTCTCGGTTACGACGAATTCTGGTGCGGTGAACACCATTCGAGCGGCTGGGAAATGATCGGCTCGCCCGAAATGTTCCTGGCCGCGGCGGGCGAGCGGTCAAAGCGCATCAAGCTCGCCACCGGGGTCGTCTCGCTGCCCTACCACCACCCGTTCAACGTCGCGCAGCGCATGGTGCAGCTCGACTACATGACCGGCGGGCGGGCGATCTTCGGGTCAGGCCCCGGCGCGCTCGCGTCGGATGCGCACACGCTCGGGGTCGACCCAATGGTGCTGCGCGACCGCCAGGACGAGGCGATCGGCATCATTCGGCGGCTGTTCAACGGCGAGCGGGTCACGGCGAAAAGCGAATGGTTCACGCTGCAGGACGCGGCATTGCAACTGCTGCCCCTGCAGGAGGAGATGCCGTTCGCCGTTGCCTCGCAGATCAGCCCCTCGGGCATGACCCTCGCGGGCAAACACGGGATCGGCATCATCTCGATCGGATCGCTGTCGGATGAGGGCCTGAACGCGCTCCCCACGCAATGGGGCTTCGCCGAAGCTGCCGCTGCCAAGCACGGCAAGACGGTCGATCGCAAGAACTGGCGCGTTCTCTTGAGCTGGCACATCGCCGAGACACGCGAAAAGGCCCGCGCCGAAGCCCGCGACGGCCTGTTGCGCCATCACAACGAATACATCGTCGGCACGCTGCAGCGGCCGGGCGCGAAGCCGTTCACCGACCCCGACGAGGCGGTCGACAAGACCGCGTTCTCGGACCAGGCCGCGGCGACGATCGGAACGCCGGACGATCTGGTCAAACGGATCAAATCCGTCCTCGACATCAGCGGCGGCTTCGGCACCGTCGTCGGCTTTGTCCACGACTGGGCCAACCCGGAAAATACGATGCGCAGCTGGGATATGGTTGCGCGCTATGTCGTGCCCGAGATCAACGGGTATCTCGCCGGTCTGCGAAAATCGCAGGATTTCGTCAGCAACAACCGTGGCGTGTTCGACCGCGCCAAAGAAGCCGTGATGGCGAAGATCACCGAAAACGAGGCCGCACGCGCCGCGCTCGCGGTCACCAAGGGGTCGCGACTGGGCGCCGTCTCGGCCAGCAACATGCCCGATCTGGACGAAGCCCGCGCCCGGGCCGGAACGCGGTGACGGCAGCCGTTCGCGTCGCCCTTCCACCGACCCCTGAGAAAGGAATCGCCATGAATCCCCAGGCCGCCGCCATGAAGGCGCTCCTCGACCAACCCGGAATCCAAATCATGCCCGGCTGCGGCGACGGCATGGGCGCCCGCCTCATTGAGGAGGCCGGCTTCCGCACCGGCTTTGCCTCCGGGTCCAGCATCGCCGCGATGCGTCTCGCGATGCCCGACATGGACCTCCTGACCTTCCCGGAAATGGCCGATGCGGTCGAGACCGTGATCGCCGCCGCGCCCGATGTACTGTGGCTGGCTGATGGCGACACCGGCTATGGCAACGCGCTTGCCGTGCAAAAGACGGTCCGCGCTTTCGCCCGGCGGGGCGCCGCCGCGGTGCTGATCGAAGACAAGGCCTGGCCGCGGCCGCTTGGCCATGGCGGCGCCAAGCTGGTGATCGAGCGCGACGCCGCCATCCTGCGTTGCCGTGCCGCCGCCGAGGCATGCCATGCGGAAGGCATTCTGCTCCTTGCCCGCACCGACGCCCGCACGTCGCGCGGGTTCGAGGAGGCGCTGACCCGGCTGAAAGCGTTTGTCGCCGAGGGCGCCGATATCCTCTTTCTCGACTCGCCCCGCTCGGAGGCGGAGATGCGCGAGGCGGTGATGGCGTGCAACGAGAAACCCTCGCTCGCCGTCACCTCGCCCGCCGGCAAGCACTTCATGCCGGGCGACGCGGAACTGGAACGGATCGGCATCAAGATCGTCGTCTATCCCCAGGCGATCCTCGCCGCGACCGTGCACGCGGTACGCGCGGCTCTCGGCGGGCTGAAGGGCGGCGCGAAGCCGCCGATGGCGAGCCCGGCGGAACTGGCGACGGCGATCCGCTCAGCCGATTATCTCGCCCAGGACGCGCGCTGGCCGGACCCGCGGTGAACCGATCGATGGTCCCACTCTCGGTTCTCGATCTTTCCCCAATCACCGAAGGCGGCGATGCCGGTCAGTCGTTGCGCAATTCGCTCGACCTCGCGCGCCATGTCGAGGCGCTCGGTTACCAGCGCTTCTGGATGGCCGAGCATCACAACCTGCCGGGAATTGCCAGCGCGGCGACCGCCGTGGCGCTCGCCCATATCGCGGCCGGCACGACCCGCATCCGCATTGGCGCCGGCGGCATCATGTTGCCGAACCACGCCCCCCTCGTGATCGCCGAACAGTTCGGCACCCTCGCTTCCCTCCATCCCGGGCGGGTTGAACTGGGTCTGGGCCGCGCGCCCGGGTCGGATCAGATCACCGCCCGGGCGATGCGCCGAACCCTCCTCGGCGGCGACGAGTTTCCCCAGGATGTCGTCGAGCTGATGGGCTACTTCCAGCCGGCCGAACCGGGCCAGGCGGTCCAGGCGGTTCCCGGCGCCGGGCTCAAGGTGCCGATCTGGATCCTCGGCTCCAGCACCTTTGGCGCACAGCTCGCGGCCATCCTTGGCTTGCCGTTCGCCTTCGCCTCGCATTTCGCGCCCGCGATGATGATGGAGGCGATGGCGATCTACCGGCAAC
>JBGPTQ010000197.1:0-4965 GCA_041490725.1 Allostellaceae bacterium
AACGAGGGCACCTGGCCGGGCCCGGCGGCCTTCGACCCGGGGATGTCGCGCCAGATGCGCCAGGAATTCGGCATCGCCGTGCCCGAGCGCGCGATCGGCATCGCCGCCCCCGACTTTGCCCAGGCGCTCGGCGCCCCGGCGGTCGCGCTGACCCGTGCGGCGCGGCGCGAGGGGGTGCCGACCGTGCCGTCGCGCTGGCTGTTGCGGCTCGACACGGTGCTGCGCGCGGTCGGGCTTGAGGGCAGGCTCGCCGCGGAGCCCGAGATCGCCGCCGCGGCGGTATTGCGCGACCAGCCCGGCCGGCGCCGCCCAAGCCCGCCCATCGAGCCGCGCCCACCGCTCGCCGCGCGGCCGCGCCAGCTTTCGGTGACCCAGATCGAGACCTGGATCCGCGATCCCTTTGCGATCTATGCCCGCCACATCCTGCGCCTCAAGGCGCTCGACGAGCTCGATGCCGATCCCGGCCGGGCCGAGCTTGGCATCAGGGTGCATGACGCGCTGGCGAAATTCATCCGGCGGCATCCGCATGGATTGCCGCTGTTTGCGGAAGAGGAGCTGATCGAGATCGGCCGCGAGTGCTTCGGGCCGATCCTGTCGCGGCCCGGGGTCTGGGCGTTCTGGTGGCCGCGCTTCGAGCGGATCGCGCGCTGGTTTATCGCCGAGGAGAGGGTGCGCCGCGCCGACATCGCCGAGAGCCTCAGCGAGCGCCGCGGCAGGCTCGTGATCCCGGCCCGCGCCGGCCCGTTCACGATCGTCGCCCTGGCCGACCGCATCGACCGGCTCGCCAATGGCGAGCTGGTGCTGATCGACTACAAGACCGGGGCATTGCCGCCAAAGCGCGAGATCGACAATGCCATCGCCGTGCAACTGCCGCTCGAAGGCGCGATCGCCCGCGACGGCAGCTTCGACGGGCTGGGCGGGGGTTGTGGGATTAGCGGGAGGGCCGCTTCCCTCGAATACTGGCGGCTGTCCGGCGGCGAGCCGGCCGGGGAGCGTCGTCCGATCGCCGGCGACGACCCGGGCGCGCTGATCGATCGCGTCGTTGCCGAGGTCAGCGCCCGGATCGACCGCTTCGACGACCCGGCGACGCCTTACCCGGCGGTGCCGGTCCCCCAATGGGCGCCGCGATTTTCCGATTACCGCCATCTCGAACGGCTCGACGAAGCGGAAGCCGAGGCGGAGCCCGGGGGCGAACCCGGGGGCGAACAATGACCCTCATTGCCGAAGCCGCCGCCATCCAGCGTCTGGCGTTGCAGCCGGCGGAGTCGGTCTGGGTCGCGGCGTCGGCCGGGACCGGCAAGACCAAGGTTTTGACCGACCGGCTGCTCGCGCTGATGCTCGACGGCACCGATCCGGCCCACATCCTGTGCCTGACCTTCACCCGCGCCGCCGCGGCCGAGATGGCCAACCGGATCAATCAGCGGCTCGCCGCCTGGACCACCCTGCCTCCCGGAATGCTGGCGGAAGAGCTGGTCGAGCTGACCGGCCGGTTCCCGCAAGAAGAGGAGATGGCGCGGGCGCGTCAGCTGTTCGCGTGGATCCTCGATGTGCCGGGCGGCGCCAAGATCGCGACGATCCACGCCTTTTGCCAATCGCTGCTGCGCCGCTTTCCACTCGAAGCGGGAGTGCCGCCCGAATTCGCCGTTATCGACGAACGCGGCGCCGCAGAAGCCCTCGCCGAGGCGGCCGAAGCGGTCATCGTCGCTGCCCGCGCGGAATCCGCCTCCTCCGTCACCCCCGCCCTTCCCTTGAGTCGTCATCCCGGCGAAGGCCGGGATCCATTTCTCAACCCGCAGAGCCCGTCAGAGCGCGCTAACGCAGCGGATATCGACCGAGATTCCACCAGCCGCGGCACGATGGATCCCGGCCTTCGCCGGGATGACAGTGGGGGAGTTGCTGCGGGAAAAGGGGGCCTCGCCGAGGCGCTGGCGATCGTCGCGCGCTATGCCCCCGAGGAGCGCTTTATCGAGCTGATGACGGCGCTTGCCGCCGAGCGCGGCAAGCTGCGCCAGGCGTTCGCCCAAGGCGACGCAGCGCTGCACCGGCGGCTCTGCGCGGCGCTGTCGGTGCCCCGTGAGGCCACAACGGAGAGCCTCATCGCGACCTTTTGTGCCACGGGCGCCGGCGACGAGGTGGGCTTGCGCGCTGCCGCCGCTTCCCTGGAAAAGGGATCGCGGACCGACAAGGAGCGCGGCGCGATCCTCGCCCGCTGGTGCGCAAACCCCGAACAGCGGCCTGACCTGCTCGATCCCTATATCGCGGCTTTCCTGACCAAGGGGGGTGCGGTCCGCGGCACCCTGATCACCAAAGCCGCGGCGGCGAAGGCGTTGCCGGACGATCCGTGTGCCGTGCTCCAGGCCGAGGCCGAGCGCGTCCTGCGCTTCGACGCCGAGCGCGCCGGCCTCGCGCTGATCGAGGCGACCCTTGCCCTGATCCGCCTCGGCGATGCGTTGCTGCGCGCCTACGAGCGCCGCAAGCGGCTGCACGGGCTGCTCGATTACGATGACCTCGTGCAGAAGGCGCTGGAGCTGTTGCGCCGGCCGGGCGTGGCGCCCTGGGTGCTGTTCAAGCTCGATGGCGGCCTCGACCACATCCTGATCGACGAGGCGCAGGACACCAATCCCGAGCAATGGGAAATCGTCGCCCTGCTGGCCGAGGAATTCTTTGCCGGCGAGGGCGCCGGCGAGCGGGTCCGCACCGTCTTTGCGGTCGGCGATGCGAAGCAATCGATCTACAGCTTCCAACGCGCCGACCCGCGCGCCTTTGGGGACATGCGACAGCACTTCCAGGCGCGCGTTGCGGCCGCCAAGCAGGTGTGGAACGTGGTTCCGCTCGAGATCTCGTTCCGCGCCGCCGCGCCCTTGTTGCAGGCGGTCGATGCGGTGTTCCGCCACGCCGATGCGGCCGATGGCGTCGCGCTCGACGGCGGCGTCATCCGTCATACTGCGGCGCGCGCCGGCCAGGCCGGCCTGGTCGAGCTGTGGCCTGCGGTCTTGCCGGAGCCCGATGAGCCGGAGCCGGCCGAGCCGGCGCAGTCGGCCGTCCTGCGCGATCGCCCGGCCGAGCCCTACGCGCGGCTGGCGCGCGCGATCGCCGCCACGATCGCGCATTGGCTGGCCAGCGGCGAGCGGCTGGAGCCGCGCGGCCGGGCATTGCGGCCGGGCGATGTGATGGTGCTGGTGCGCCGCCGCAACGCCTTCGTGCGCGAATTGTTGCGCGCGTTGAAGCAGTACGACGTGCCGGTCGCCGGGGCCGATCGGCTGGTGCTCGCGCAAGAGATGGCGGTGCAGGATCTGATTGCGCTCGGCCGGTTCCTCTTACTGCCGGAGGACGATCTGACCCTCGCCGCGGTGCTCAAGGGCCCGCTCTTCGACCTCTCGGAAGACGAGTTGTTTGTGCTCGCCTACGACCGCGGCGACGCGACGCTGTGGAGCCGGTTGCGGCGCTTCGCTGGCGAATATCCGGTGATGCGCGCGGCCGCCGAGCGGCTCCGCGAGCTGTTGGCCCGCGCCGATTTCGTGCCGCCTTTCGAGCTCTACGCCGAGATCCTCGGGGCTGAGAACGGGCGGCGCGCGATCCTCGAACGGCTCGGGCCGGAGGCGGCCGACGGAATCGAGGAATTCCTCGCCCTGGCGCTCGCCTATGAGCGCGAGCACGTGCCTTCGCTGCAGGGCTTCCTGCGCTGGGTCGCCCCCACGGGACAAGCCCGTGGGCTGAAGGCCCACGGCGACATCGAGGTCAAGCGCGATTTCGGCGAACGCCAGCGCGACGAGGTCCGCATCCTGACCGTGCATGGCGCCAAGGGGCTCGAAGCGCCGGTCGTCTTCCTGCCCGACACGATGCAGCTGCCGGATCGCCAGGCCTCGCTGCTATGGAGCGAGGCCGAGGGGTTACCGCTGTGGCGCCCGCGCCGCGAGCTCGCCGCGCCGTTCTACCTTGCCGAGCGCGACGCCTTTCGCCGACGCCAGTTGCAGGAATATCGTCGTCTGCTCTATGTCGCGCTGACCCGGGCGCAGGACCGGCTTTATGTCTGCGGCTGGGAGACAAGGAGGCCGGCCAGGGAGGCGTCCAGCTGGCACGCGCTGTGCCAGGCCGGGTGGAGCGGCATCGCGACGCCGTTTTGCTTCGATACGCGGAAGCTGGTTGGCGCGCGCGACGGGTGGTCGGGCGAAGCGCTGCGCCTCAGCGCGGCGCAGACCGCACCGCCGAGCCGCGACCGTCCGCTCGCCGACGCGCGCCATACCGGGCCAATGCCAGGCTGGGTGCTGACCCTACCGCCACCCGAGCCGAGCCCGCCGAAACCGTTGCTGCCGTCGCGGCCGAGCGGGCCGGAACCGGCGACCCTGTCGCCGCTCGCCATGGCGGGCCGCGACCGCTTCAAGCGCGGCCTCCTCGTGCACCGGCTGTTGCAGAGCCTGCCCGAGCTGCCCCCGCCCGAGCGCGCGGCCGCGGCGCGGCGCTTTCTCGCCCTGCCGCTGCACGCGCTCGATGCGGGCGCACAGGCGGAGATCTGCGCCGAGACCCTTGCGGTGCTGGAGGACCCCAGGCTCACCGAGCTGTGGGGACCCGATGCCCAGGCCGAGGTGCCGGTCGTCGGGCTGATCCCCGGGTCAAGCCCGGGGACCGAGCATGCATTGTCGGGACAGATCGACCGGCTCGTCGTGACAAAAGAGCGCGTGCTGATCGTCGATTTCAAGACGGTCCGGCCGCCGCCAGCCACCGAAGACGAGGTGCCGGCGATCTACCTCCAGCAGCTGGCGACCTATCGCGCCGCGCTCGCCCGCATCTATCCCGGCCGCCCGGTCGATTGCGCGCTGTTATGGACCGACGGCCCGCTGCTGATGCCGATCAGCCCGGGGCTGCTCACCCGCCATCTGCCGGGGCGGCTGCTGGCGTAACTTGCGGTTACCCTCCGCCGGAACCAATGCCGCCGCGCGCGCGTTCGTGTCCGCGAAAGAGGGCGGC
>JBGPTQ010000198.1:0-4960 GCA_041490725.1 Allostellaceae bacterium
GGTCGATCTCCTGGCGCCTTACGCCAAGGGCGGCAAGGTCGGCCTCTTTGGCGGTGCCGGGGTCGGCAAGACCGTCATCATCATGGAATTGATCAACAACATCGCCAAGGCGCATGGCGGGTATTCGGTGTTCGCCGGGGTCGGCGAGCGCACCCGCGAGGGCAACGACCTCTATCACGAGATGATGGAATCGGGGGTCATCGTGGCCGACGGTCCGGGCTCCAAGGCGGCGCTGGTCTATGGCCAGATGAACGAGCCGCCGGGCGCGCGCGCCCGTGTCGGCCTAAGCGGGCTCACCCTCGCCGAATATTTCCGCGACGAGGAAGGCCAGGACGTCTTGTTCTTCGTCGACAACATCTTCCGTTTCACCCAGGCGGGCTCCGAGGTGTCGGCCCTCTTGGGCCGCATCCCCTCGGCGGTCGGTTACCAGCCGACCCTGGCGACCGATATGGGCGCGCTTCAAGAGCGCATCACCACGACCAAGAAGGGCTCGATCACCTCGGTGCAGGCGATCTATGTGCCGGCCGACGATTTGACCGACCCGGCGCCGGCGACGTCGTTCGCCCATCTCGACGCAACGACGGTCTTGTCGCGCCAGATCGCCGAGCTCGGCATCTATCCCGCGGTCGACCCGCTCGATTCGACCTCCCGCATGCTCGACCCGCGGGTCGTCGGCGAGGAGCATTACCAGATCGCGCGCGACGTGCAGCGCGTGCTGCAGACCTATAAATCGCTGCAGGACATCATCGCGATCCTCGGCATGGACGAATTGTCGGAAGAGGACCGGCTGACCGTGGCGCGGGCGCGCAAGATCCAGCGCTTCCTGTCGCAGCCCTTCCACGTCGCCGAGGTGTTCACCGGCAGCCCCGGCGTCTTCGTCAAACTCGAAGACACGATCAAGGGCTTCAAGGGCATCGTCGCCGGCGAGTATGACGAGATGCCCGAGGCCTCGTTCTACATGGTCGGCACGATCGAGGAGGCGGTCGCCAAGGCGCGCCAGATGGCGGCGGAAGCGGCGTAGACCCGATGGCCGATCGCATCCAGTTCGAGCTGGTGACGCCGGAGCGCCTGATCATTTCGACAGACGTCGAGATGGTGGTGGTGCCGGGCACCGAGGGCAATTTCGGCGTCTTGCCGGGCCACGCGCCGTTGATCTCGACGATCCGGCCGGGCACGATCGATATCTATGAGGGCCGCGCCATCACTGAGCGCATCTTTGTCGTCGGCGGCATCGCCGAGGTGACACCGGAGCGCTGCACGGTGCTGGCCGACGAGGCGATCGCCCCCGATGCGCTCGACCGCGCCGCACTCGACGCCGAATTGACCGAGATCGAAGGCAATCTGCCGAGCCTGCGCGAGCAGGTGGCGCGCGCCGCCGGCACCGAGCGCGAGCGCCTGGAGACCGAGCTGCGCCGCCTGGAGCGCCAGCAGGGCGTCGCCCGCGCCAAGCTCCAGGCCCTCGCCGAAATTTCGCGCTGAGCGGTAGCGGGTCTCACCGTTGAACCATTGGTTCTGGAGTTCAGGGAATCCGATGGCTACTTTGGAACAGCTCATGGACCGTGCGGTCTACGCGGTGATCATCGCTTTGGCTGCGCTCTCCGCCTGCTTCATCGTACTTGCCGTCTGGGATTGCATTCAGGGCTTCATCGAAGGATCGCAGCAATGCTGCAATATGAATTGGGCGCTGCTCAACCGGAGGCTTGGTTACGCCGTGATCGACCTGCGCAACGCTCTGATTGCCGCGACTCCAGCCGCCGGGCTTTACCTATTGGCTCGACGTGGTCACGATGATCGAAGTTGACGATGGCGCGGGGCACCTGAGAGAGCACGTTTTCTCAATGAGGCGATCAGATGGACTGGCTGGGAACCGCCGCGAACGTCGCGTCGATTCTCACCATGCTCGGAGGGGCAGTCGGAGTCGTCCTATACCGTTATGGCTTCCATCGGCGTGAGAAGAAGCTTGAAGACTACCTGCTTGACATCAGTAAGAATCCGCAATGGCCAACGGACCCCGGTGAGCGGACAGTGGACCAATTGATCTCAGAACTGGGATGAGCGAACAAGAAATATGCGCAGCCGCATTCAAGAATGACCGAATAAGAAGGCGATTGGATGGTGGACAGGGCGAGATCCGATCGCGGCTTCGCCTCAGACATGCTAATCACGACCTGACGAAACCGCGGCGCTAGCGAAACTCGGCACCCGCTGCGAGGTGGAAATCGATTGATCTGTTCGCCGTTGACCGTGGCGGCATGGGTCAGGTATAGGCGCTCTTCTCGAGACCCTCGATGACGCGCAACACGTTATCCGCTCGCCCTTTGTGGATCAGGTCGATTGGCCGCTCGCTATTGAGCAGCGGGTGCTTTGCATAAAGCCAGACTCGCGTCTCTTCGGGAGAGTAGAATGCCGCGAGATGGTCGACGACAACGCGCAGATCAACGGCGCTGGGCATGGCGTTCTGTCCGAGTTGATCGGTCGGCTATATGCAAATGGTTTTCGAGGAAATCAATCGCGTAATAAGATCACAACCGACGCATGAGCTGTTACGCATGTCCTCGGCGCCTCATAGGGCCATAGTGTATAAGACCGTCCGGTGACGGCGTGCGCGAAGGACGGCGGCATGGGGTTGTGGACACTCGAGGATATTCCCTGGGACCGCTTCGATCGAACGAAGCTCGATCCCGAGATCGTCCGCATCGTCAAGGCGGCCGCCCTTGTCGAGCACAATGGCGCGGCCTATGCCCATCATCTGTGCCGGATTTTCGCCGACGATCCGCCGTTCCAGGAAACCGCGCGGCGCTGGGGCGAGGAGGAGATCCAGCACGGAAGCGCGCTGGCGCGCTGGGCGACGCTGGCCGACCCCGACTTTGATTTCGCTCGGGCGTTTGCCCGGTTTCAGGCCGGTTTCCAGGTCGATTTCGACAGCGCCCGCTCGCGCCGCGGCTCGCGCGCCGGCGAGATGGTGGCGCGCTGTGTCGTCGAGATCGGCACCAGCTCCTATTACACCGCGCTGCGCGAGGCGGCGGCCGAGCCGGTATTGCAGGAAATCTGCCGGCATATCGCCGCCGACGAGTTGCGCCATTACCGGCTGTTCTACAAGCACCTCGACCGCTGCCTCAAACGCGAGCCGATCGGCCGGCTCGCGCGGCTGCGCGTCGCGCTCGGGCGGGTCGCCGAATCGGAAGACGACGAGCTGGCCTACGCCTATTACGCCGCCAATGAGGGCGAGCGTCCCTATGACCGGCGGCGCTATACCCTTGCCTATGCCCGCCGCGCCTATCCGCTCTACCGGCCGCACCATGTCGCGCGCGGCGTCGCGATGCTGTTGAAGGCGGTCGGCCTGACGCCGAATGGGCGGCTCGGCGTCGTCCTCAGCCGCCTCGCCTGGTGGGCGATGCGCTACCGTGCCGCGCGGCTCGCCAAAATGGCGGCGTGAGCTTTTTCAACGCCGCCGAGCGGCGTCGCGGCTGCGGGTGAGCGGCGAACCATGGCGACCATCTCACCGATCGCCGGCTTTCTGTTGCTGCTCGGTCTCGGATTTTTCTTCGGCCTCGCTTTCGAGGAATTCCATGCCCAAGCGGGGCAGGCGCGGCCGGGCGGGGTGCGCACGTTTCCGCTATTGGCGCTGGCCGGAGGGCTGCTCTACCGGCTCGATCCCGGGCATCTGCTGCCGCTCAGCCTCGGCCTCCTCGTGCTCGGGGCCTGGCTGACCTGCTATTACTGGCGGCACGTTGAGGAGATCGACCCGGAAGGCCGCCCGAATGTCGGGCTGATGGTGCCGGTCTGCAACGTCCTGGCCTATCTGCTGGGTCCGATAGCCCTCGCCGAGCCGCCGTGGATGTCGATCGGCGTCGCGGTCGCGGCGGTGTTGCTGTTGACCGCGCGCGAGACATTGCACGGCTTTGCCCGGCGCATCGAGGTCGGCGAAATCATCACCGCCGGCAAGTTCCTGATCCTTACCGGCCTGGTTCTGCCCTTTTTGCCGAGCGAGCCGGTGACGCGCCTGACCGAGATCACCCCGTATCAGGTGTGGTTGGCGGTGCTCGCGGTAGCCACCGTTTCTTATGCGAGCTATCTGCTGCAGCGCTATGTTGCCCCGCCCGGTGCCGGCCTCTTGGTCGCGGTGCTCGGCGGGCTTTATTCCTCGACCGCCACGACCGTGATCCTGGCGCGGCGCGCCCGCGCCCAGCCCGCGATGCTGCGCCAGGCGCAGACCGGCATCATGCTGGCGACATCGGTCATGTATGTTCGCCTCTTGATCATCGTGGCGATGTTCGACCTGCCGCTCGCCCGCGCCCTGGCGCCGATGCTGCTGCCGCTCGCGGCACTTGGCCTCGCGCTTGCCGGGCTGTGGTATCGGGTGCGCGCCGCGCCGATGGCAGCCGAGGCGGCCGACCCAGCGCCCGCCAACCCGCTGGAACTCAGCGCCGCGTTCATCTTCGCGGCGCTGTTCGTGGCGATCTCGCTCGCCGCCGCCTGGGCCGGGACCGAGTTCGGCCAAAATGGCCTCTTCGGGCTGGCCGCAATCGTCGGATTCGCCGATATCGATCCCTTCGTGCTCAGCATCGCGGCCGGCGGCGCCGCGTCGGTGACAGCCGGCGCAGGAGCGGCCGCGATCCTGATCGCCGCCTCGTCGAACAATTTGTTGAAGGCCGCCTATGCCGTGGCTTTTGTCGGCGGGCGCGGTGCCGCCGCACCGGCGGCGGTGCTCGCCCTCCTGGCGCTCGGCGGCGCCGGGGCGGCATGGTGGATCGCAACGGGCATCGCCGGTTAGCGATTACGCCCGGCTTCAACCCGCCATCGATCCGTCATCGAGCCGGGTTTCGTCGAAGGCGAAAACGACCGCCGGGTCGAACGCCAAGAGGTCATGCTCCTTGCCCTGGTAATGCAGGTGACCCAGCAGGTGGCGGATCAGGTTGAGGCGCGCGGCGTGCTTGTCGCCGGCCCGCACGATATGCCA
>JBGPTQ010000199.1:0-4950 GCA_041490725.1 Allostellaceae bacterium
CTCGCGGATCGCCGCTTCGCGCTCGGCCGGGTCGGGATAGCGCGGTGCAAGGCTCGCCGCGATGCCGTAGCGCTTCAAGGTCTCGACCCGGATCTCGGCCAGCACCGTCTTGGCACCGCCGCTCTTGGTGCCACCTTGGCCGTAATAGCGCCCGCCATGCCATTCCGGATCGGTAGCGAGCCGCGCCGTCACCTCGGCAAGCTGCTTGTCGGTGTTGGCGGACGCCCACGGTGCCGTGTTGACCGGGACGATCGCGTCGATGAAATCGGGATAGGCGACCGCCCATTGGAAGGCCTGATAGCCGCCATAGGAAGGCCCGGCGACGGCAACCAGGTGCCTGACACCGAGCGAATCGAGCAGCGCCTTCTGCGCGCCGACGATGTCGCGCACTGTGATCGCCGGGAAATCGGGGCCGTACGCCTCGCCGGTCGCCGGATTGATGCTCGCCGCGTTGGTCGAACCGTAGGACGAGCCCAGCATGTTGCTCGCCACCACGAAGAGCCGATCGGTGTCGATCGCCTTGCCCGGCCCGATCAGCCCGTCCCACGAGCCCGGCTGATTGCCGTTCGCGGGATTGTGCCCGGCCGCGTGGTGACCGCTGGTGTAGCCGTGTGTGATTAGCACCGCGTTCTGCCCGTGCGGCGCCAGCCGGCCGTAGGTCTCATAGGCGATCGTCGCCTCGGGCATCGCCGTGCCGTTGGCGAGGGGAAAATCGCGGATCGTCAAAAACCGGTCCTCGACCGTGCCGATATCCTCGGTGCGCAGCGCGGCTCCGTCCGTCATTTCGATCTCCTTCGATTCCGGTAGAGGCTGATGTCACTCACTTGGCTCGGATCGCCACAGTCAGCGGCCAGGGCCCAACCTGTCGTTGAACTGCACGCCCGAGGCTTTGCAGCATCTGTAGCGAATCATTAGCTAAAATCGCGCAGAGGTTGGCTTCGCCGAACGGTTAAGCGCGTCCGAACGCGGTACGCAGTGATACTCGCGGCAATATATCAGTCGTGCCCTCCTTCGCAGCAACTCATCACGCCGACCATCCCAGTTTCGCTCAGCATACCATGCGAATGTGGTGATTTTACCGTCGGTATTGCGGAATCGAGCGGCGCACGATCCAAGGGTCGCACCGCCGTATTCTGTCCCAGCCCTTATTAAATATCTGGGAATTCTCCCCTTGACGCAGGCGCCTACCGGAAGCTCCGCAGAACATGCGTACCGATCTCGACGTAGAGCCGGCGCCCGGTCTTTTGCGCGGCAACGGCCCATTCGTGTTCTATCAGCGACATGGCTTCTTCCAGCCGACGTGCGGCCATCGGTTCTGAGCAGGTGAATTTGAGCAGGTTGAGCCGCTTAAACCGGGCGGCGCCGATCCCTTGCCGCCGGGCTACCTGTCTCATGTCATTATCGAAGGCAACCAACAGAGCATCGTTCGCTTCGGCGGCGGCGCAAACCAACTCATCGCGGGCACCGCGTTTGACTGCTTCTTCAAAAGGGATGACCTCGTGTCCGTGCCGCTCGAAAGTTCGCCCGACCTCCAGCGGCACACCCTCATCCAGCAGGACGCGAAGCTTCAGCCGTCTCCCATTCAAGCCGCTTCGCCATGCGCCAATGCGGCTCGAATATCCTCATCCGTCAGGACCGGATATTGCTCGCGGATTTGGTCCATCGAATATCCCGCGCGATCAAACGCCTTGATGCTCTTGACCGGGATTCGTGTGCCGGCGATCACGGGCCTGTTGCCCGCCAGCCCGCGATGTTGCGTGATATGGCCAACCGTCGCTGCGTCCCGCTGCCGCAGCGAGCGAACAGCTCGTTCCATGTCGCCGCGCACCACGCGGAGCGGGATTTGCAAGACGCCCTGGCCGGAGACAATGTCTTCTCGCCGATCAGTCTCCGGATTGTAGAAAATTACGCGTCGATTGAGGATGTATAGTGTGATCTTTGCCCACATATCGTCGCCGAGATGCGTCAGGGTTTCCCTGACCTCGCGAAGATGCTGTAGCGGAACCTTAGATTCATTACGGATGGTGTTGAGTATTTTCAGACAGACGACGTCGCGGAAGGTGTAGACGCGGCTATAGGCGTGCCGCCGATCCTCATCAGCCAGGCTCGGCGTGAAGAACCGAGTGCGGTCCCAGTACCGCAACTGGCGCGTCGTGATCCCTGTCAGGCGCTCCACGTCGTCTTCGCTGAACGCGCTGATGATGTTTTCCGCTGCCATCCCCAACACCGCGCGCCGGCTGCCTTGCGCAGAGGCGGCGTCCTGCCGGTAATCTATCATCATGCCCGATGAACGCCTAATGCTGCGCAAAGCGCGCGAATCCGGCCGATTACGCGACTTCGTTGCCTGGTGGCGGCGCCGACCGGATTGGACACCGCGATGCGATCACCGTTACAGGGATTGCCTCGGCTTTGGATTTCCGCTTTCGCGCGGCTGTCACGAACGCCCGACCCGAGCCGGTCATTGCCTCGCTCCGCTTGCAATGACATAGGTAGTTGCGAGCTTGCAATCTCTCGCGGGGGTGCGATGCGCCGCGTTCTGCCGGTCCTTCTGCCGCTCTTGTTGATCGCCGGGTGCGAGGGCGGCGGCGCCCCGCCGCCTGGGCCGCTCGGGCCAACCGTACAGCTGCGCGCCGGCTTTCCGCGCGGCGGCCTCGCCGACACGATCGCGATCGACGCGATCGATCGCCTGCCGCTGCGCGCGGCCGAACTGGTCTCACCCACGGGCACGACGACCCCGGCCAGCAACATCGATGTCGATGCCTCGCCGCGCTTCGCCACCGGCCAATGGCTTGCCGGAGATCCATGGCGCAACGCGCTGGCGGGGGGCGGGCCCGCCACAGCGCTGACCATGCAGCACGCCGAAGCCGGGGCGGCGTTGCAGGGTCAGCAGCAGCTCTTGGCGACGGTGTCGAGCGCCGAGATTGCGCTGCCCGATCCGGTCGCCTACCGCCGCGATTGGGGAAAATACCGGATCCGCCTCACCTTCGGCACGCCGCCCGGCGAGGTCGAGACGCGCGAGATCGCCGCCCCCGAGCCGCCCCCGGGGTCATGACCCGATAAGCGCATCGAGCGTTTGCGCGAGGCGGGCGAGATCGGGTTCGCTCGACAGCCGGTGGTCACCATCCTTGACGAGGGTCACCGCGACATCGCGGCTGGCGAGGTGCTCGGCGACGCGCAGGCTCAGCCGCCACGGCACCGATTGGTCGCGCAGCCCGTGCAGCAGCCGCACCGGCATGTCGAGCGCGATCGGCGCGCGCAACAGCAAGTGATGCCGGCCATCCTCGATCAGCGCCTTTGTATAGAGATACCCGGCCGGGTCGAAGTCGGAGGGCAGGACGAGCGTGCCCCGCTCGATGATTTCCTCGCGCTGCGCCGGGGTGAGCCGCGGCCACAGCAGCTCTTCGGTGAAATCGGGGGCGCCGGCGATGCCAACGAGCGCGGCAATGCGCTCCGGCCGCGCCAGCGCCGCGAGCAGCATGATCCAGCCGCCCATGCTGGAGCCAATGAGGATCTGCGGACCCGATGTCAGCGAATCGATGATTGCGATTGCGTCCTCGCGCCAGCGCCCGATCGTGCCCAGGGCGAAATCGCCGCTCGATGCGCCATGCCCGAAATAGTCGAAGCGCACATAGGCGCCTCCGCGGCGCCGGCAATAATCCTCCAGAAACAACGCCTTGGTTCCGGTCATGTCGGAGTGGAAGCCGCCGAGGAAGACGATCCCGGGAGCCTCGCCAACGAGCCGGTGGTAGGCGATTGTGGCGCCACCCGGGCGTGCTAGACTCGCCGGGCTCGGCGCGTTTGACTGACCAGGCGCCGGTGCGCTCTCGGGTGCGGACATCGAGGTATTCAGCCACCGAATGGAACGCGACGATAGCATTATGGGTCGGCCGACAGAAGGCCGCCCGCCGGCGGTGCTGCAGGTCATCCCAAGCCTCATATCGGGCGGGGCCGAACGCGGCACGATCGACCTCGCCGGGACGCTCGTCGCCGCGGGCTGGACCGCTTATGTCGCCTCGGCCGGGGGCCCGATGGAGCACCAGCTGGCGCGCCTCGGGGCCCGCCATCTGAAGCTTCCGCTCGCCTCGAAGAACCCGCTGGTGATGCGCCGCAATGCCGCCGCGCTGATCGAGATCATCCGCCGTCACAAGATCGACATCGTCCATGCCCGCAGCCGCGCTCCGGCGTGGAGCGCGTGGTCGGCGGCGCGCGCTACAAGGCGGCGCTTCGTAACCACGTTTCACAACGCCTACGACAGCGATCTGCCGCTGAAGCACCGGTACAACTCGGTGATGGCGCGCGGCGAGCGGGTCATCGCCATCTCGCATTTCGTCGGCGAGCACGTCGCCCAGGTCTATGGGGTCGGCCCCGACCGGCTGCGCATCATTCCGCGCGGGGTCGACATCGCCGCGTTCGATCCGCGCCGGGTCAACGGCGAGCAGGTCGTCGCCCTGGCGACAAGCTGGCGGGTGCCCGAGGATGCCGCGGTCGTCATGCTGCCGGGGCGCCTGACGCGCTGGAAGGGCGGGCTCGACTTCATCGAGGCGATCGCCCGGCTTGGCCGCCGCGATTTGTGCTGCCTCCTGGTCGGTGCCGAGCAGCGCCCGGGGTTCCGCCGCGAGCTCGAAGCCACGATCGAGCGGCTGGGGCTCGTGGGCATGTTCCGCATCGTCGAGGACTGCAACGACATGCCGGCGGCCTACATGCTGTCGGATGTCGTGGTGTCCGCCTCGACCGACCCGGAAGGGTTCGGGCGGGTGATCACCGAGGCGCAGGCGATGGGCCGGCCGGTGGTCGCGACCGATCATGGCGGCGCCCGCGAAACGATCGTGCCCGGGAGCACCGGCTGGCTCGCGCCGCCGCGCGACCCGGTGGCATTGGCGGACGCGATCGGCGCGGCGCTGCGGCTCGACCCGGCCGAGCGGGCGGCCTTCGCGCGGCGCGCCAGGGCGC
>JBGPTQ010000200.1:0-4947 GCA_041490725.1 Allostellaceae bacterium
CGCAGCGGTTCAATTGCTGGTCGATCAGATCGAGGCGGTCATCGCCACGGACTATTCCGTGCTGATCCGCGGCGAGACCGGCGCCGGCAAGGAGGTCGTCGCGCGCTGCCTGCACGAAATGGGACCGCGGGCGGATCACCCGCTCGTCGTCGTTGATTGCGGCAGCGTCGTCGATACGCTGATCGACAGCGAGTTCTTCGGTCACGAGAAGGGCGCCTACACCGGCGCCGCCAACCGCCATCGCGGATGGTTCGAGACCGCGGCAAAGGGCGGCACGCTGTTTCTCGACGAGATCGGCAATTTGTCGCCGATCGGACAAAAGGCGCTGCTGCGGGCTCTTGAAGAGCGCGTCATTCATCGTGTCGGAAGCACCGCGCCGATCAGCATCGACGTGCGCGTCATCGCCGCGAGCAACGAGGCGCTGGAAGCGCGCATCAATGGCGCGGGCTTCCGCGAAGACCTGTTTTTCCGGCTCGCCGAGTATGTGATTGAAGTGCCGCCGCTGCGTGCCCGACGCGAGGATATCGGTTTCCTGGCAGGGCGCTTTCTCGACCAGGCACGCGACTCCGTGGCGCGCCCCAGGATCGAAATCGCACCGGGCGCACTCGATCTGCTGCGTAGTCACGATTGGCCCGGCAATGTGCGCGAATTGCGCAGCGTTCTCCGCCGGGCCGCGCTGGTCGCCACCGAAATCGTCACCATCGCCCAGGTCGCCGGCTCTCTGACCGGACACAGGTTGCGCGCCTTGCCGCAGATCCGGTCGGAGCCCGCCAGCATGGCCCTGCGCGGGCGGGTCCGCGACAAGGTCCGCGAGGTCGAGCGCGATGCGATCATCGAAGCGCTCGAACGAGCCGGCGGCAACAAGGCCGAAGCCGCGCGCCAACTGGGCATCGACTACAAGACCTATCGGATGAAGCTGAAGATAGTGGTGGAGCACGGGAGGGCAGACGGCCATGTCCCGTTCTGACCGGCTCGGCCCGGTTGACTTGCCTGCTGGGGTTCCGCGGGGCGACTTCGCGCCCGGCGCGCAGGCTATCTATCTGTACGCCCTGGTTGACAGCGCGGCAGCCTTCATAGAGGCGGGCATAGAGGCCGGCGGCGAGCGCGATCCGTTCATCCAACCAATCCTCCACCGCGCGGGTCCGATCGCGGCGCTGATCAGCATGGTGCCGCTCTCCGACTATTGCGGCGCCGATGCGGCGCGTCACCTGAGCGACCTTGCCTGGCTCGCGCCACGTACGCTGCATCATGCCGCGGTGTTGCGTCGGGTGATGAAGTGCTCACCGGTTTACCCGGCCCCCTTTGCCACGCTCTTTGCCAATCTCGATAGCCTGAGCGCGTTCATGCTGGCGCATGCGCACACGCTCGGCGAGTTTTTCGGCGCCGTCGCCGGGATGGTGGAGTGGGAGCTAAAGGCGAGCGCCTGCCTCGACAGCCGTCCCGCGCTTGAGGCCCTGGCCCGCGATGCTTGGCCGGACTGGGCGCAGCTGGCGCAGGGCACCCGCTATCTCCGGCTATGCCGCGACCGGCCGAGCCTGGTTGCTGCACGTCGCGCTCTGGTGCATGACCTTGCCGCCCGGCTCGCGCAGCGGCTTCAGCCACCGGCCACCGCCTTGCGCCCACTCGTTCTTCCGCCTGCGCCGGAAAGCGGCAGCGAGGAGGTAGTTGGCCGGTTTGCCCTGCTGGTTCCGCTCGACGGCGCCGGCGCTCTTGCGAAGGGGGTGCAAGCACTCGCCGATGCGGCGGCCGATAACGGGATCGCCCTGTCTCTATCGGGTCCGTGGCCACCGTTCAGCTTTCGCCCCGATCTGCCGCGCCGCCCCCCGCCAGCCGAAGCCTGAGCCATCCCATGCTGCCCTCCACTCTCGACCACGAAAGCTTCTTCCATGCGGCGATGGCGACGATCCCGTCGTCGATCCTGATATTTGACGAGCGGCTGGCTGTGCTTATGGTCAACCGTAACTTCCTTGATAAATCGCGAGGCACCCTCGAAGCGACGCTCGGCCGGCGGCTGCCCGAGATCTTTCCGCCCGCATTCCAGGACACCGCGCTCGACCAGCAGATCCGCGAGGTCATCGTTGGCGGCATCACGCTGCACCGGCAGCGGATGACCTACCGCGCCCCTGGGGTGTCGCTACGCATTTATTCGTACAGCATATGCCCGCTCCAGCTCCATGGCGGCGCGCGCGGGGCGATCTTGGTGATGGACGATGTGACCGACCATCTGCGCCTCGGCGAGGAGGTCCGGCGCATGCAGGTGCATCTCGCCAGTATCGTCGAGAGCGCCAGAGACCTGATCATTTCGACCGATCCGGGCGGCGCCATCATGACCTGGAACAGCGCTGCCGAGCTGGCGACCGGCTACCGCCAGGACGAGATGTGCGGTCGGCTGCTCGCTGACCAGATCGGCGCGCCGCAAGACCTCGATGTCGCCGATTGCTTCCGCCAGATCGAGCGGAACGGCGATCTTCGCGCGGTCGAATGGCCAATGTGCTGCCGCGACGGTCAGACCATCCCGGTGTCATGGCATCTGTCACGAATGACCGGCACCAGCGGCGAGGTAACCGGCGTTGTGGTGGTCGGGCGCAATCTGGTCGAGCAGCGCGCCATGGAGGCGCAGATGCGCCAGGCCGAAAAACTCGCCGCGCTCGGCATGGCGATCGGCGGCATTGCGCACGAGATCCGCAACCCCCTCGGGGTCAGTTCGGCCGCCGCCCAGCTGATGAGGCGCTGTGTCGGCTCCCCGGAACGGATCGAGGAGTGCATCGCCAAGGTCATCGGCGGCATCGACCGCGCCTCGCTGGTGGTTGAAAGCCTGTTGCGGTTTGCCCGGCCCGGACCACTGCGCGAGACAACGCGAATCGATGTTGTCGAAGTTCTGAACAATGCCCTGATGTTCGCGTCGGGGGAGGCGGCGGCGGGCACCACGGTCGACTGGAAGCTGCCCCCACGGACCCGGCCGGCTTACGCCCGAGGTGTGCAAAACCTGCTTGAAATGGTGATCATCAACCTCGTGCTGAACGCGTTCCAGGCGATGCCGGAGGGCGGTCGGCTGTCGATCGGGCTGTCGTTCGAGGGAGCCGAAATCGTCATCGAGATCGGCGACACGGGGCCTGGGATTCCTCCAGCGCATGTCTCGAAGATTTTCGATCCGTTTTTCACGACCGGCGGCGACAAGCAGCGCTCCGGCCTCGGCCTCTCGGTCTCCCATTCGATCGTACGGCAGCATGGCGGCAGCCTTACCGTGCGAACGACCGCGCGCGAGGGAACGATATTCGCTGTGCGGCTGCCGGCGGCACGCGACGGCAAGCGCGCGGCTCCGGCCGTTCTTCAGGTGAGATTAGGATGAGGTCCCTCGACAAACAATTTTCTGCCGCTACCGCGCTGGTCGTCGACGACGATTGCGACAGGGTATCGCCCCCCTATAAAGGCGGGCGACGGCGCCCACCTTGCCCTGAAGCAGCCCTGCTGCGGTCCCGCAAGAATTTTAATAAACCCTTGATCACAAGCCCATTTCAGCATGGTGGCGAAAGCTCGTCAGGATGGCCCGACGCTTGCTCCTGTAAGAGAGCCGAAGCCTCGCGAATGGTTCCCGGCAAGCAGCAGCAGGAGACAGCATATGGCACGCGTTCAGAAATCGACCGACTCCTCGAGCTTGGCCGAGGTGATCGATCGGATCCTCGACAAGGGGATCGTGATCGACGCTTGGGTCAAGATCTCGCTGGTTGGCATCGAACTGATCACCATCGAAGCCCGCGTCGTGGTGGCGTCGGTCGAGACCTACCTGAAGTACGCCGAAGCGATTGGGTTGACGGCTTCGGCCGCCACGCCTGCGTAACGCACTGTAGAGGGCTGCCGGGAGAACGACCGCGTGCGGTTGTTCTCCCGGTGCTCAAGCCCGAGTGGAGGAAGTGACATGGCGAGCATGACTGAGGATCTGGGGCGGCTTGCTGGCGGCATCGCCGCGAGCCGGCGAGAGCGACTGGAAGCGAATGCCGAGAGGCAGCGGGAAGTGGGCAGCCGTCGCCGGGCGGTTGGCGGTCGGCTGCACGAGATCAAGACGACGCGCGCGACGATGAGCCGCAAGCAGCGCAAGGACGCTGCCGCCGGGCGGCATAAGCGAGTGAGCGAGGTTGAGGTCTTGTTACGACAATTGCGCCGCAATCGCACAAAAAACGCCGCAGGGGCTCGGGTGCAGGCCGCTTCCTTCATGCGCGACCTGACCGGCCGGGTCGCAGCGCTGCGCGACGCGTTCGGCGCCAGTCAGCAGGCCCGCGCCAAGTCGCGCCATGAACTCGCCAAGGCATTGCACGAACGGCTCGCCGGATATCGGCAGGATCGTCACGACGCCGGCGCCGCTTGGCACGGCACGCCGGCCCGGCACGCCCGACGGCCGGCCCCGGTTGGCGCGCATCGGCCATGAGCGCGATCCCGGCGGCACGCCCGGCGGCACGCATCCAGACGGCTGCTTCGGTCTCGATTGATCGCGACGACGGGGCTGTGGCACTCGAGCCGGGGCATGGCTTCGTCACGACCCCGACCATCGAGGCAATCACCGACCGAGCCCTGACCTATCTCGGGGTCGGCAGCGCCGTGCACCTTAGCGGGCCGCCCGGGACGGGCAAGACGACATTGGCTTTTCACGTCGCCGCCCAGCTCGGCCGCCCTGCGATCCTGCTGCACGGCGACCACGAGTTCGGCAGTTCCGACCTGATCGGGCGGGAGAGCGGTTATCGAAAGTCGCGGATCGTCGACAATTACATCTCCTCGGTGGTCAAATTCGAGGAAGAAGGCCAAGCGCTGTGGATCGACAACCGGATCACCACGGCCTGCCGTCTCGGGCACACGATCATCTATGACGAGTTCAATCGCAGCCGTCCGGAGGCGAACAACCCCTTCCTCAGCATTCTTTCCGAGGGCGTCCTCAATGTGCCGGGGCTGCACGGC
>JBGPTQ010000201.1:0-4939 GCA_041490725.1 Allostellaceae bacterium
CGCCGCTCCCCGAGGCGGACCGTGCGCAGCTCGCCCTACTGTTCGGCCATCTCGTCGGGGTCGGGCTCGACGCGCCGCACCTCTCGCGCACCGGCCGCGTCACCAACCGCTGAACCAGCGGCTCAGGCGCGCAGCCCAGTTGCCGCGAGCAGCACCGTCTCGGTTGCGCGCATTTGCGAGCGAGCGCGGAAATTCAGCCGCACGGTCAACGATATCGCCACAACACCCAGACCCAGCGCCAGCCCCAGCCACAGGCCCAGCGGACCGAGGCCGAGCGGAAACGCGAGCAGCCAGCCGCCGACAAAGCCGATCGCCCAGTAGCCGATAGCGGCAATCACCATGGGTACGGCGGTGTCCCGATAGCCGCGCAAGGCGCCTGCGGCAATCACCTGCACGCCATCGAAGACCTGGAACAGCGCGGCGATGATGAAGAACTGGACAGCGATTGCGACGAGGCCGTCATTCGCGGGATCACCAAGATCGAGGTAGACGCTCGCAATTTGTCGCGGCGCCGCCCACAGCACCACCCCGGTTGCCGCCATGAAGCAAGCGCCGAGCACCACCGCGACGAACCCGGCCCGGCGTGCCGCCGCCGGTGCGCCGAGGCCGAGCTGAAAGGCGGTTCGCACAGTCGCCGCCTGGCCGAGACCGAGCGGCACCATGAAGCACAACCCGACGACGTTGAAGACCAGCTGATGCGCGCCCAGCGCGTCGGCGCCGAGCAGGCCCATCATGATGCCGGTCGTGACGAACAGCCCTATCTCCAGCCCGAACAGGGCGCCGATCGGCAAGCCGAGCCGCAGGATCCGGGGGATCTCGGCCAGCACCCGCAACGCCATCCTGACCGGCACCTGCCCCGGCATGGCCACCATGTAGCCGGCAAAACATAAGAGCATCAGCCATTGCACGATCGCGGTCGCGCAGCCCGAGCCGGCGCTGCCCATCGCCGGCATGCCGAAATGTCCGAACACCAAAACCCAGTTCAGAGCGGCGTTCAGCGGGATGGCGAGCAACGGAATCACCATGACGATCCGCGTGCGAAACGCCGCAACCAAGAGGAAGCGCAGCACGGCAAACCCGAGAAAGGCCGGAGCGCCCCAGCGGATCGCTCGCAGAAAACGCCCGATCTCGGCGGCCAGTTCGGGCTCGTAACCCAAGGCGGCGAGCAGCTCGGGAATGACCGTCAGGATCGCGATAACCGGCACCGCGAGCACTGCCGCAATGATCAGCCCGGCGCCCGCGACCCGGCCGGCCGTGGGGTGGTCCTCGGCGCCGATCGCATGCGCCGCCAACGGCGCCACCGCCGTCAGCACGCCCTGGCACAGCAGCAGCAGCGAGGTGTAGAGCGCCGCGCCGAGCCCGGCTGCCGCGAGCGGTGCTGCGCCGAGATGCCCGACGATCAGCACGTTGGTCACGTTCATCGCCATCTGCGCCAGATTGGCGCCCGCCAGCGGCGCCGCAACGGCGAGCGTCGCCCGGATCTCCGCGGCGATAGGCGAGCGGTCGAGGGCCATGATCAGCGGACATTATGGGGGTTTCGGGCGAATTTCGATCAGGTTGATCCGCCGGTGCCAGCCCCTCACCCCAACCCCTCTCCCCGCGGCCGCGCTAGGGTATGCACATCTCGACGTGACCGGCATTGGCGCAATGCGTCCTTCGAGACGCGCCCTCCGGGCGCTCCTCAGGAGGACGGAAATTTGTGTGTGGCAGCAACATCTTACCGTCATCCTGAGGAGGCGCGAAGCGCCGTCTCGAAGGACGCACTGCACTTGGTCCAAGGCCCCGATCGGTTCCGCAAAGCTATTGAAAACGTGTCGGTTTCCGAAATCTGTGCATGCCCTAGACTAGCGGCCGCGGGGAGAGAGGAGGTTCGTCGGCTTCATCTGTGCCTTTCCGGTTAAATTCACAATGAGGCAGCGAGGCAGTGAGAAAAGAGAAAACGCTTTAATGCGGAGGTCTCTAAGGTATCCGGAGAGGTCTCAGAGGTTATTCTTCGGGCGCGCAGCGCCCAAAAAGCGGTGTCATTGCGACCCGCGGGGAAGCAATCTCGTGACGGTTTACGCTCGCCCCACCGAGATTGCTTCGTCCCTGCGCTCCTCGCAATGAGACCAATAAGGCGCGTCGCGCCGTGACATTGCCTTCGCGTCCTTTGCGCATCCTCCGCGTCCTTTGCGTTAAAGCGTTTTTCTTCTCACCGGCTCACTGCCTCGTTGTGAAAACGCTCAAATATTCCGCCCGACCTGCTTGCCCGCCGTGGTGCCGGCGATCTTGCCGAACACCGAGCCGCCCGCGCGGGGGAGAGATCGTTGCCAGCAGAGCGACGCTAAAATTGCCATAATTGTATGCGATAGTCCTCCCTTCAGCAATGACATCGCCGCCTCAGAGCGGCTCTGGAGGCACGGATGTCCGACACGCAATCACCATATCCGCAACCACGCCCGCGCGGGCGGCCGTGGGTCAAGGGGCAGTCCGGCAATCCCGCCGGGCGGCGGCGGGGGTGCCGCAACAAGGCGACGCGCTCGGCCGAGCTTTTCCTCGACGGCGAGACCGACGCGCTGGTCAGGAAGGCGGTCGAGCGGGCGCTCGCCGGCGACGACTTGCCGCTGCGGCTCTGCCTCGACCGCACGATCGCGCCGCGCCGCGAGCGCCCGGTCGCGATTCAACTGCCGCCGATCCGCACTGCCGCCGACATCGCCCCGGCGATCGCGGCGATCGCCGCCTGCCTCGCCAAGGGCACGATCACTACGGGCCAAGCGGCCGAGCTGTCGAAAATGATGGACACTTTCGTGCGCGCCGTCGATGCGGTCGAGTTCGACCGCCGACTGACGCTGCTCGAAAATGGCCGTGCGCCGGGCCTTTGACATGAGACGGGTCCGTGACGCGCGGATCGCCCGGTTGGGGGCGCGCCTCAATGATGCAGCGGCGGGCGAAATCCACGATCGCTGTCGCCTGCGGGCGATCGCCGTGATCGGCGCGGCCGTGCGCTGCGCCCTCGCAGGCGCGGGCGTCGACCCGGCGCGTGCGGTCAGGCTGCGCGAGGCCGAGATCGCCGAGGCCGCGCTCGCCGCGCTCCCCGACACGCCGGAATTGGTGCAGGCGGACAGCGCCGCCGCCGCCAGCCCCACCGACCCCGACGCGCTCGACAATTTCCTCGCCGAGACGCTGCGCCTGGCGCGGCGCTACGAGACCGATTGCGAAATCGACCTCGCCGCCGCGCCGCTCGCCGATCTCTTCGCCTGGTGCATCGCGCGCAGCTGGATCGAACTGCAGCACGACTGCAGCAAAAACCTGCTGCTGATTTGCTGCAAATCGCCGAGCAGCGGGCGCGAGGCCAATCCGACCGACCCGAATTTGGCAAGCGAGACCATGGGGTTAGATCCGCCAAATCCAGACGGCGCAACCGGCGCGCGAGAATTTTGCTGCTGATTTCTTGCAGATTCAGCGAACGGTGAATCGATGACCCAACCGTGCGTTGAACCGTGCTCCCTCTAGCTCAGCGCCACCTCAAAGCCGCGCTTGGTGCCCGGGCGCGCCATGACAGTCTCGTACCAGCGCCGGACGTTGGGAAAGTCGGCGAGGTCGATTTGATGGCGCTCGTGCCGCCAGGCCCAGCCGAGGATCGCGAAATCGGCGATCGAGACATCATTGCCGCCGGCGAACGGCACCTCGCCGAGGCGCTTGTCGAGTACGCCATAGAGCCGGCTTGTTTCCTTCATGTAGCGTTCGAGCCCGTAGCGACGGTCCGCTTCGTTCGCCACCTGCAGGAAATGGTGGACCTGGCCGGGCATCGGCCCGAATCCGCCCATCTGCCACATCAGCCATTCGAGCACCGGCACCTGGCGCCGCAGATCACCCTTCGGCCAGAACTTGCCGGTCTTCTCGCCGAGGTAGATGAGGATCGCGCCCGACTCGAAAATGCTGATCGGCGCGCCGCCCGGACCGTCGCTGTCGATGATCGCCGGGATCCGGTTGTTGGGACTGATCTTGAGGAATTCGGGGTTGAACTGCTCGCCTTTGCCGATGTTGACCGGCTTCACCGTGTAAGGGAGCCCCATTTCCTCGAGCGCAACGCTGATCTTGCGGCCGTTCGGCGTGTTCCAGGTCCACAATTCGATGCTCATCGGCGGGGGTCTCCTCGCTCGGGAGCCGAGCGGGCCGCAGCATTACCGCGATGCCCTGGTGTCGCAAGATGCAATTGTGGCGGCAATCGTGGCATCTCGGCGATGGGGTGGGCAGAAGGATCAACGACGTGGCATGATGGGGTGCCCGGCAGGAAATGCCGTATCAGACATAGGGAAGAAACCATGGAAGATGTCGATCGCAGATCAACCATCGTATTGGGGCTGGCGGCTGCATCCGCGTTTGTATTTGCGGGCTCCGGAGTCGCGGAGGCTGCGGTCGGTGACGAAACCGAGCCGGCCAAAGGGGTCAAAATAAAGATCCTGGGCGAGGGGCCGGCCATGGTTCCCGGGTTCAAGACGGTTCGGCTGCGAGACGTGATCGTCCAGCCGGGTTCGTCCAACCCAGCGAGTGCAATGAAAAATCCGATGGTGTGCCACATCACCGAAGGTGAATTGCAGGTCACGCAAGACGGCAAGCCATTCACCGCCAAAAAGAATTTTGTCTGGACCTGCAACACCGGCACGATGGAAGGCGTCGCGAACAAAGGCAGCGTGGTCGCGGTGATGCGCATAACGGATCTGCTGACGGCATGAACCGGGACTGATATTCCGCACACCGACCCGACGCCCGTGTACATCGGTTCCGGGCGCCGGGTTCGCCGGCCCCGGAATGACACCTTTGGGACATCGGCCCTTCCGAACGGGTGGCAAATGTCGGATTGCTACTAACAGCATGGCGTAGCGCGGTGGCCCGCCATGCCTTAGCATCTTTCCGCATCGCGATTTCGACCTGAGAAAGGCATCCCCATGGCCGCTGA
>JBGPTQ010000202.1:0-4916 GCA_041490725.1 Allostellaceae bacterium
GCCAAGGGCGGCCGCATCGTCAACGTGGCGGCGCGCCCGGCGCTCGAGCCCCGGCTCGGCTCGGGAATGGTCGCCTATACCACCGCCAAAGCGGCGGTCGCGGCGCTGACCCAGGCGATCGCCCAGGAAACCGCGGGCGAGGAGATCTGGGTCAATGCGGTGGCGCCCTCGATCCTCGACACCCCGGCCAACCGCGCCGCCATGCCGGACGCCGATTTCAGCAGCTGGGTGGCGCCGAGCGCGGTCGCCGAGGTGATCGCCTTTCTCGCCTCGCCCGACAATCGGGTGACCCGCGGCGCGGTGATCCCCCTCTATGGCGGGGCGTGAGGCGTTTGACGAAGGGAGGAATGGCCATGGCCAAAGGCATATTGATCGCGGCGATGAACCTCGCCCAGGCGGCCGAAGACGAGTTCCACGACTGGTACGATACCGAGCACCTGCCCGAGCGCCAGCTTGTCCCGGGTTTCCTGTTGTGCCAGCGCTGGATCGGCGCGCAGGACCGCAGAATATCGGTCGCGACCTATGATCTCGACGGCGCCGGGGTGCTGAAGAGCCCCGGTTATCTGGCGATCGGCGGCGCAAACCTGTCGCCCTGGTCGAAGCGGGTGACCAGCCGGGTCGAACGGCTGATGCGCTTCGAGGGTGACCAGATCCTGCCGGGCGACCGGCTCCCGCCCGACAATGCCGGCGGCTTCCTGATCAATGCGATGAGTGTCGAGCCGGCCGTCGAGGCCGAATTCAACGAATGGTACGACACGGAACACATCCCGGCGCTCGCCGCGGTTCCGGGCGTCCTGTGCGCGCGCCGCTTCCGCGCCACCGTGGGCTCTCAGCCCACGGACTTGTCCCCCGGGGGCCTTCAGCCCACGGGCTTGTCCCGTGGCGCCAACCGCCGCTATGTCGCGCTCTATCATCTGGTCTCGCCCGATGTGCAGGCGATCCCGGCCTGGAAGAGCGCGGCGGACAGCGAATGGACGCGTCGCCTGCGCCCGCATTTCCGCGATCATCTGCGTCTCGTTTGCCGCAGATACGTGCGCGGCGGCTAGCACGGTTGTCCTTTAGCGGCGGCTGACGCTGGCGCGCGCGATGACCGGCCCTTTCTCCTTCGGCATCCTGGCGCTGCCGACGATCTTCATCGTGCTGAGCCTCGCCGGCGCGCTGATTGCGTTGGTGTGGCGGCGTGCCGGCATCGCCTTGGCTCTCGCCTCGAGCCTTTGCCTCTATGTCGCGGCGACCCCGGCCTTGTCGTCGTATCTGTTGCAGCGAGTCGAGTCCGCACTGCCGCAGAACATCGATCTCGGCGCGGCCCAGGCGATCGTCGTACTCGGTGGCGATGTCCGCTCAGGCGACGGCGCCGATATTCCCGACCGGCTTGGCCTGTTGTCGCTCGAACGGGTGGGTTTTGGCGCGCAGGCTCATCGCCGGCTGCATTTGCCGGTGGTGGTCAGCGGCGGGACGGTGCGCGGCGCGCATTTGAGCGAGGGCGCGCTGATGAAGGCCGCGCTCGAAGAGGATTTTGCCGTCCCGGTCGCCTGGAACGAAGACCGCTCGCGCACGACCTGGGAAAACGCGCTCTATGCCGCGCAACTGCTGCTCCCGGAAAAGCTGACCACGGTGGTCCTCGTCACCCAGGCCTGGCACTTGCCGCGCGCGCTGTGGGCGTTCGAGCGGGTCGGATTGCACGCCCTACCCTGGCCGGCGCCGAGGACCGCGCCACGGCTTGGTGAGGTCGGCGATTTCCTGCCGAGCCTCACCGCGCTGCATGACACCTCTTACGCGCTGCATGAGATCATCGGCGGGGTTTTTTACCGACTGCGCTATTGATCGGCGAAGGACGTGCGGCGCGACCCGCCCGTTGGTGCTATGGTCAAGCGGTTGGAGGAGTCGTCGAGGAGGCCGGTCATGCGTCGCCAGGAGCAGATCGCGGAAGCGAGGAAATTGCTTGCCCATCTCGACCATCGCACGACGGCGCTGGCCGATGCGATCTACCGCAATCCGGTGACCGACTACACCTGTCCGCAGCAGGCGGCGCGCGAGCGCGAGCTGTTTTTCCGCAACGGCCCGATCAATATCGGTTTGAGCGCCCTGTTGCCCCGCGCCGGCGACTGGATGACCCATGATTACGCCGGCGTCCCGATCCTCCTGGTGCGCCGCGCCGACGGCTCGCTCGGCGCCTTCCTCAATGTCTGCCGCCATCGCGGCGCGCGCATCGTCGAGGGCTGCGGCCCAGGAAAGTCTGGGTCTGGGGACGCGCGCAGCCTCTCCTGCCCCTATCACGGGTGGACCTACGGGCTCGACGGCAGCCTGGTGGCGCGGCCGGACGAACCCTCCTTCGCCGCGGCCGACCGGGCGACCCACGGGTTGCGCACGCTGCCGGTCGTGGAGAAACTGGGGATGATCTGGGTCGGCCCGCTTCCCGATATGCGCCTCGACGTCGACGGCCTGCTCGATGGGGTGGCGGGCGACCTCGCCGCCTATGCGCTCGAACGCTACCATCATTACGAGACCCGGGTGCTGCGGCGGGAGATGAACTGGAAACTCGCCGTCGACACCTTCTGCGAGACCTATCATCTGAGCTATCTGCATCCCGATACGGTCAGCCCGCTGTTCCACACCAACCGCGCCACCTTCGATGCGTTCGGCCGCAACCACCGGCTGATCGCGGCGCGCCGGACGATTGATGAATTGCGCGGCCAGTCTGAGGAGGCGTGGAACGTCTTCGACCATACGGCCGTCATCTATGTGTTGTTCCCGAACACGATCTTCCTGTTCCAGCGCGATCATGTGGAGACTTGGCACATGTTCCCCGGCGACCGCGTCGATTCGTGTGTGATGTATGCATCGCTGTACATTCCCGAACCGGTCGCCAGCGACAGCGCAAAGCGGCACTGGGACAACAATTTCAACCTGTTGATGGCGACGGTCGAATCGCAGGATTTCCCGACCTGCGAGGGAATGCAGCGCGGCTTTCTGTCGGATGCCCAGGCATCGATCGTGTTCGGCCGCAACGAGCCGGCGTTGCAGCACTTTCACCGCAGCATCACGGCGGCGCTCGCCGAACCGCAGCAGCAGATGGCGGCGGAATAGCGCAACCGCCCCGCCCCGCTTCATCGGAGCCGCACGGGACGCCGCATCATCGCTCGCATGGATCTTTCGGTCGTCATTCCGGTCAAGAACGAGGCCGGCAACATTGCCCCGCTGGTCGCCGAGATCGCCGCCGCGCTCGACGGGCGCGCCCTCTACGAGATCATCTATGTCGACGACGGGAGCGAGGATTCGACCGCAGCCGAGATTCGCCGGCTGCAAGCGAGCGTGACGCAGCTTCGCCTCCTGCGCCATGCGAAAAGCTGCGGCCAGAGTGCCGCGATCCGCAGCGCGGTCAAGGCCGCGCGCGGCCGGTGGATCGCGACCTTGGACGGCGATGGCCAGAACGACCCGGCCGATATTCCCGCCCTGTGGCGGATCGCCCAAGAGATGGCTAATAGCGTCTCGGCGATGCCGCCATTGCTGATCGCCGGGCATCGCGCGCGCCGCCAAGACAGCTGGTCGAAGCGGCAGGCCTCGCGCATCGCCAATGCGGTGCGCCGCCGGATTCTGCACGACGACACCCCGGATACCGGGTGCGGGCTCAAGCTGTTCCCGCGCGCCCTCTTCCTTGATCTCCCCTATTTCGATCACATGCACCGTTTCCTGCCCGCGCTGGTGCTGCGCGAGGGCGGGATCGTGCGCTCGGTGCCGGTCAATCATCGCCCGCGCCAGCGCGGCATCTCGAAATACGGCGTCTTCGACCGGCTCGGGGTCGGCATCGCCGACCTCGTCGGGGTTCTCTGGCTGAGCCGGCGTCTTGCCCGGCCCGATCTGATCGAGGATGCGCCGCCGCCCGGGGAAGGCACACAATCCGCCCGACCGGCGGATTCCCCCTCGCACAAGACCAGCGCCGAACCGGTGCTGTGATGCCAGTACAGTGGTGATCGCCAAGACCCATTTTGGGCGCCTCTTCGCCGTAGCGCTGCTCGCCGCCGGCAGCGTCGCGGCGTGGCGCTGGCGGAGCCTCTTCGACCCGCTCGCCTTGCCCGCGCTGATCGGCGGCAATCCGATGGCGCCGCTTGCCTTTGTTGCCGTGCACATCGCCGCGAGCCTGTTTTTCGTGCCGCGGACGCTGCTGGCGCTCGGCGCCGGGCTGGTCTTCGGCATGTGGTGGGGTATCGTCTGGGCGGCACTCGGCAGCCTCGCCGGGGCGGTCGCCGGCTTTCTGGCCGCGCGCTATATCCGTTCCGGGTTCGTCGATCGCGCCATGTTAGCAAAATCGGCCCGGCCGGCCCGGCTCGCGGCGCTGTTGGCGCGCGCCGAACGTGGCGGCTGGCGCATGGTGGCCGTCTTGCGGCTGGTGCCGATCATTCCGCACAGCCTGACCAACTATGCCCTGGGGCTCACCGGCTTGCGGCTTGGCGCCTACGCCGTCGGCTCGCTGCTCGGCCAATTGCCGCTGACGATCGCCTATGCCGATCTCGGCGCGGCCGGCGCACGGGCCTTGTTCGGCGGCGCGGATTGGCGCCACGAGGTGGTATGGCCGAGCCTCATCGGGGTTGCCGCGCTCGTCCTGTCGCTGCTGATCCCGGTCGTGGCGCGTCGGCGGTTGCGGCAAGCCGCCTCAGTTCCCGGGGCATAGGCCCGCCGGTCGCCCAGTCGAGCAGCAGGGCGGTATGCACGATCGGCAGCGGCGCATCGCTCGCGAGCTGGGTGATGCAGCCGATATTGCCGGCGGCGACGAGGTCGGCGCGGGTCAGCGCGATATTGGCGAGCTTGCGCTCGCGCAACGCCGATGCCAGCTCAGGCTGCAACAAATTGTAGGTCCCGGCCGAGCCGCAGCAGAGATGCCCTTCCGGCACCTCGACTACCGCGAAGCCCGCGGCGGC
>JBGPTQ010000203.1:0-4895 GCA_041490725.1 Allostellaceae bacterium
AGTGCTGGTCGTCGAGGACAATCCCGCGATGCGCCGCATCGCCTTGCGGCAGCTGCGCGAACTCGGCTATCGCGTCGTTGAATGCGATCGCGCTGCGGCGGCGCTCGAGCTGCTCCAGCGTGAACCGGTCGACCTGTTGTTCACGGATCTCGTCATGCCTGGCGGGCTGGACGGGATAGCGTTGGCGCGAATGGCGGCGGAACGCTGGCCGATGCTCAAGATCGTGCTGACGTCGGGCTTTCCCCAAGCCAGGGTCGACGGGAGCGGCGAGCTTTTGGGCGAGCTGCAATTGCTGAGCAAGCCTTACCGCAAGGAAGAACTGGCAGCCGCATTGCGGGCCGCTCTCGAGCGATGAACGACGCCGCGGCTCTCAATCTCCTGTGGGCCCGGCTGTTGCTGGAGTATGAACAATGGCGCAAATCCTGATCATCGACGATGAGCCGCAGATGCGCCGCCTGCTCGTGCGTGTCCTGAGCGGCGCTGGCCACACGGTGCACGAGGCGGAAAATGGCAGGGATGGCATCGGGCTGTTTCACCGGGTCAACCCGGTGCTCGTCATCACCGACATCGTGATGCCGGACATGGAAGGGATCGAAATGATCCGGACGTTGCGCCAGGAGGCCCCGACAATCCCGATCCTGGCAATCTCGGGGAGCGGTCAGCCCGTCTACCTGCGTGCCGCGACCGAGCTGGGCGCGACCGCGGCGCTCGAAAAGCCGTTCGGTGCCGGGGAGTTGCTCTCGATGGTCGGGCAGTTGCTCGCGACGATTTGAAGGAAGCTGCGCTTTCTGCCGCGAGGCGCTCCTCCAGCATGGGCCTCAGCTCTTCCCCGTGTCGAGGGTCGGCAGCCGGTAGCGGTCCGCCGGATCGTCCCAGCCCTTGAAGCGGGGCGCCCGTTTCTCGGCGAAGGCCGCCCGCGACTCGATCAGGTCGCCCTTGGCGCCGTGCTCGTGCAGCGCGGCCGCGAGCCGCCGCTGCTCGGGCGCCGGCTGGGGACGCATCTGGCGCATCATGTGCACGGTGTTGACCCGCGAGGCCGGCGGCAGGGTCAGCAAATGCTCCGCCATGGCCAATGCCGCCGGCATCAGCTGGTCGGGCTCGACCAGGCGGTTGACGAAGCCGATCTGGTAGAAGCGCTCGGCGGTGAAGCGAAAGCCGAGCGCCATCTCCATCGCGATCGGATAGGGCAAATTGGCGATGTGCCCGTGATTGTAGCCGCCCAAGAGCCAGCGCTTGGCTTCCGAGACCTCGAAGATGGCGCCCCGCGCGGCGACGCGCAGATCGGTGCGCTCGACCAGCATGAAGCCGCCACCCATCGCAAAGCCGTTGACCGCCGCGATCACCGGTTTCTCGAGCGCGCCCGACATGAACGGGTCCTCGATCGCCGGGCGACTGCCGCCAGGCCGGCCGGCGGCGAGCGACTCCTTCATGTCTTCGCCGGCGCAGAACCCCCTTCCCGATCCGGTGAAGATCGCGACCTCGAAGCGGTCGCTGTGGCGGAATTCGGTCCAGGTTTCGGCGAGGCGCGTGCGCATCTCATGGTTGAGTGCGTTCAACCGCTCGGGCCGGTTCATGCGCACCACGAGGATCTGTCCGTGCTCTTCGGTTTCGACGACTTCCATGGTTTTCTCTCCTCGCTCTTGGCTCCGCGGGCGGCCGGAGGCTACCATCCCGGCCCTGCCGATCAAACAGCGCCGGGCCAGGGGCCAATAGCCCCCTATTGCCAGCGGATCGGGCGTCACCCCAACAAGATGCACGGGAATCCGAGGGACCATGGCAGTGCCTGCCGGCGATCTGGTCTGGCTCGCGGCGGCAGTCATGGCCGCCGGCATTGTTACCGGGATTCTCGCGGGCCTGTTCGGGATCGGCGGCGGCGCGGTCATCGTTCCGGTGCTGTTCGAGGTGTTTCGGGTGCTCGGCGTGCCGGAAGAGGTGCGCATGCAGCTGTGCGTCGGGACCTCGCTCGCGATCATCGTCCCGACCGCGCTGCGCTCCTATCAGGCGCATCGCGCGCGGGGATTGGTGATCCCCTATGTCCTGCGATCCTGGGCCGCCCCGGCCATCGCCGGGGTGGCGGTGGGCTCGGTTGCCGCAGCCTTTGCCCCTGCCGCCCTGTTCAAGGCGGCGTTCGCGCTGATTGCCGGCATCATCGCCGCCAAGCTGTTGATCGGGCGCGACAGCTGGGTGGTGGGCCGCGAGCTGCCGGGCCGTGCCCTGATGACCGGTTACGGCTTTGTCGTCGGGGTCGCTTCAGCCCTGATGGGGATCAGCGGCGGATCGCTCGTCACCATGATCCTGACGCTGTACGGCAAGCCGATCCACAATGCGGTGGCGACCTCTTCCGGCATCGGCGTGCCGATCACGATCGCCGGCACGCTTGGCTATTGCCTCGCCGGTCTGCCGCATCAAGCCTTGCTGCCGCCGCTGTCGATCGGCTTCGTCTCGGTGATCGGGGTGGTCATGATCGCGCCGATCTCGAGCTACGTCGCGCCGTTCGGCGCCCGTCTCGCGCATCTTCTGCCCCGGCGCTGGCTCGAAATCGGCTTCGGGCTGTTTCTGCTGCTCGCCGCGGCGCGCTTCCTCGCCAGCCTCTTCGATATCAGTTCAGCTTCGACTTGAGCTGCTGGAGGATCGCGGCCGCCTGATGGCGGGCATTTCCTTCGGGTGCGCGGATGATGAACTGCTCGAGCGCGTTGACCGCGGCGCGCATGTTGCCGAGGTGCGCGTGCAACAGCCCCGCCTCGTGCCACAGCTCGGCGAGATCGGGCGCCAGGAGCAGCATCGTCTCGACGATGCGCAGCGCGTGCTCGTGCCGGCCGGCCTGCAGCAAGCGCGATTTCACATTGTTTTGCAGGCGCAGCAGCACATCGCGGTCGGCGACCGGCGCGTAATGCTCGGGCGCCAGCTCGACCTCCTGGCCGGCCATCGCCTTTAAGAGCTCGCGCAGGGTCGCCGCGTCGCACACCCGGCCGCCGTGAAACGGATCGACGATCAGCCGCTCGGCGCCGGCGGAGAGGCGAACCAGGAAATGCCCGGGAAAGCCGAGGCCGACGCTGCCCCAGCCCTGCGCCCGCGCGGCGTGCAGATAGAGGATGCCGAGCGCCACCGGCAGGCCTTTGCGGCGATCGACGACCCGCATCAGATTGGCGTTCTGCAGATCGTCATAGGTCAGCTCGTCGCCGCTATAGCCGTATTTCAAGAGGATGATCTCGTTCAGCGCCAGGGCCCGCGCGGCGAGGTCGCCGCCGGCACCGCTATGCCGGCCGACATCGCGGGCGATCGTCGCGAGATGCTGGCGATAGCGCGCGAGGCCGACGCGCGGCCGCTCGAACGAGGCGAACGCCAGCGCGGCCTCGCCGATCGGCAGGATCGGCGAGGCCAGCGCGGCGAGCTCGCGCAGATAGCGCGCGCATTCTTCCGGATCGAAGGCGTCGGGCAGTTCGCTCATCTCAGCGGCGGATATTACAGCTTCTGCACCTGAATGGGAGCCTGCGGCGCCCCGCCCGGACGGTACGACCCCGAATTTGCTCCCGGCGGTGATGGCGGCATCGCCGCGACCGGCGCGCCCCCGCGGATCTCGACATAGGAGACGACCCGCCGCACGCCCGGCACATAGCGAGCGATCCGGGCGGCGCGGTCGAGCTCGGCCTGGGAGCGCGCCGATCCGATCAGGTATACCGACCCATTCGCCGTATCGATCGTATAGTTGACCGACCGGACATCGGCGTCGAGGACCAGCTCCGAGCGCACCCGGGTGGTGATCCAGGCGTCCTTCGCGTCGTCCCAGGCACCTCCCGCCGGCGCCACTTCGATCTCGTCGTAGAGCGCCCGGACATCGTGGGTGCTGCCGGCGATCTGCTCGGCGGTGGCTTTCATTTCCTGGCTCGCGACCCGGCCGGTCAACAGCACGCGGCCGCCGAAGACGGTCGTGGTGATGTCGCCTTGAAGATGCGCGTCCGCTTTCATCAGCCCCTTTTCGATATCGGTCTTGAGCGACAAGTCATTGACCGCGCCGTCGACGCCGCGTTCCTGCGCTGCGACGTAGCCGCCCCCGGCGGCGGCGGCGAGGCCGCCGACGACGAGCGCTCCGACGCAGCCCCCAAGGGCCAATGGGAGCGCGATCGGGAGCGCTATTACGCAGGCTGACGTTAAAACCGAGTGAAGCCGTGCCATGATCCCCCCAGGGCAACAGTGTCGCCCCCATTGTGAGATTTTCGGGGAGCCGCGCCAAGAGCGGGCGAGGGCGGCGGTTGGCCACATTCTCCGCCGATCCGCGCTCCCGCTGCGGCCGCACCGTCGCGCAGCGGCGAACCGCCCGCAGCACCAAGGGCTTGGCATTCGGCGATGGCGGCACCGGGTCGGGCTGGCGGTAGATGCGCTCAGCCGTCAACGCGCCAGGCATCCGGCAGATGCCGGGGCGGGCGCAGCGGCGCGACCAGCATGACGTCGAATCGCAGCGCCAGCTCGGCCAGGTCGGGCCGCATCAACAGAAAGGCCGACGCGGCGCGGGCGATGCGGCGGCGCTGGCGCGGCAGCACGGAGGCGGCGGCGCTGGCGAGATCGCGGCGCGACTTGACCTCGATGATCGCGAGCACGCCGCCGCGGCGGGCGAGGATGTCGATTTCGCCCGCTGGGCAGCGCCAGTCGGAGGCGACGATCCGCCAGCCGCGCAGCCGCAAATGCCAGCGGCACAGAAATTCGGCGAACTCGCCGCGACGCTGGGCCCGGATTCTGTGAGAACGCCCGCTGCCGGCGGCTCTCATCGCAATGTGTTCCCTTGCTGCAACGCGAGCGCGCGCTCGTAAAGCGTGCGCCGGGCGATCCCGGTTTCGGCCGCCAGCTGGGCGACGGCGTCGCGCAGGCTGTGCCCGGCCAGGAGCGCGCGCAGCCGGCGG
>JBGPTQ010000204.1:0-4869 GCA_041490725.1 Allostellaceae bacterium
GTTGCCGTTCGGCGCGGTGCTGGCGATCGAAAGCCTGCTCTATGCCATCCGCACCGCGGCTTTTGTCGTCCCGCAAGCGGTCGGGGTGCAGGAAGCCGCCTATCTGCTGCTCGGCGCCGGCTTCGGGCTGACGCCGGAGATGTCGCTGGCGCTCTCGCTGTTGAAACGCGGGCGCGACCTGGCGATCGGATTGCCGACGATCGCCGTCTGGCAGGCGATCGAGGGCCGCCGCCTGTGGCGCCGCCGCAGCGCCGCCGTGGTGCGGGTCAGCGAGCTGGCGCCGCCCCCCGACTGACCCGGCTGACCCGGCCCGATCCGTCGGAATTTACTCAGGCGAAGTCGAGCCTGACCGTCACCGCGGCGGTCGCGATGATGGCGACATCGCCGGCCGCGTCGTCAGGGACGTCGAGCCCGCCCTTGACGACCTTTACCGTAACCTGGCCGTGCGGCAGCGCCGCCTTGACCGTCGCGGCCTTGACTTCGCCCGGACGCTGCACCCCGATCGTGACCTCGACCTGCATGGTGCGCGCATCGACCGCCAGGCTGCGAACGAGGGAGAGTGAGCTGTGATGGATGGCATCCTCGACCGCGCGCACCGCCGCCTTGGTATAGTCGCCGCCATGCAGATCGTTGCCGCTGCCGAATTCGGTGATGACCCGTTGCATCGTCATGACCGAGGACTCCGCGCGATTCGGCCCTCCGGGACATCGAGCCGGACGACCGCCGCGGCATTGGCGACGACCGTCGTGCTGGTGCCGGCATCGTTGGCGATTTCGAGGCCGCCTTCGACGACAGTGACGGTTCCGGTGCCATGCGGCAGCACCGCCAACACCGCCGCCTTGTCGACAAGCTCGGGGCGCGGCACGCCGATCGTGACCTCGACCTGCATCGCATCGACCGGGAGGCCCAGCGCGCCCGCGACGCTCAAGGAATTGTGCCACAGCGCATCGCGCAGCGCGCGCACCGCCGCCTTGGTGTAGTCCGCCCCGCGGATGTCGGTCCCCATGCCGATCTGCAATACCATGCGTTTCAGCGCCATGACCCAGTCCCCTTAATCCGCCGCCGCCGCGATCCTTCGCTCCGGCGCCGCCATCCTTCGCTCCCGCGCCGCGGCCCTTCGCTCCGCCGCGGCCCTTCTCTCTCCCGTCCCGACCCTTCTTCCGCGCGCCCCCATCCTTCTCCGCCCGGGGTCAACCCTTCTCTCCCCCACCGCGACCCTTCTCTCCCGCACCTCAGCCCTTCTCTCCGCCGCGCCCATCCTTCGCTCCGCCGCGATCCGTCGCTCCGCTACCCCGAGCCTTCTCTCCCCCGCAATCATCCTTCTCTCTCCTGCGACAATGTTCTCCGCCTCATCCTTCTCCCCCATTATTCCGCGGCAATGCGATGCGAGCGCGCGTATTGGACGAGCGCGTCGTCGGCGACCGGCACGATCGGCGTGAAGTCGCGATGGGCGATCCATTCCGGCCGGGTCGGCGTGCGAATGTAATTGGAGACCGCGCACAGGGTCAGATAGACGATCGTGCGCGGGTAAGGGGTGATGTTGGCGGTCGAGGCGTGCACCAGATTGCCGTGGAACATCAAGACCGCGCCCGGCTTGCCGGTCGGGGCGACGATGCCGGCCGCCTCGACCAGCCTTGCGATCGTCGCGTGGTCGAGCGTCCATAGCGGGTAGGAGGTCGTCGCCTCGTCGTGGCCCGCCGGGAGGACGCCCGATTTGTGGCTCTTCGGGATGAACATCAGCGGGCCGTTGATCGGCATGACCTCGTCGAGAAACACCGAGATGTTCATCGCCCGCGGCTCCGGCATGCCGTCGTCGCGCGCCCAGGTGCCGTAATCCTGGTGCCATTGCCAGATGTCGCCGTCGAAGGCGGCCTTGGCGTTGAGCTTGTACTGGTGCATGTAGAGCTGTTCGCCGAACAGCTGCTCGACCGGCTCGATCAACCGCGGATGGGCGCCCAGGAGCCGGAAGCCCTCGTTATAGGTGTGCGCGGCAAAGGCGGTGCGCGGCGCGCCCGATTTCTCGCGCCACACCTCTTTCCGGTCGGAGCGGTAGATCGCCTCGGCCTCGTGGCGCAACAGCGCGACCTCGTCCTCGCCGAAGCAACCGGGCAGAAAGAGATAGCCTTCGTCGTCGAACGCCTTCAGTTGCGCTTGGGTCAGCAGCATGGGCAGCCCTCTTCGGCGGATCTCCCAATCATGTCACAGCGCGCCATGCGGTTCCAGATGCCGCGACGCCGGCCGTCCGCTGCTGCCGTTGCTTACCGCGGGAAATAGACCGCGCCCGCCTCGGCCACGCGGCGGCCGATATGTCCGATAAATCGAGGAAAATAGCGGGCTTAGCGCGCACCGAATGTCCCGGTGAGGCGGCGCTCCGGCAGGCTTTTGCTGCATCTGCAAGGAATCTGCAGCAAATTTCCGCTCTCCGTGGCGGATTCCCTGGGTTTTTTGGAAGCAGGCCGGAATTTAGCAGCAAAATCAGCAGCGAGATGAAGCGAGACGGGTTTCCACGGGTGGGGGCGGCACCCGCTCCCGGCGCCGCGAAACGCCGCATCATACGATACGAATGTGGCAAAATTATAGTTGCTATAACGGACATGTCAGGGCGCGGTCGGCGGTCAGGTGACGGCGTATACCTTCAGCACCTCGTCGCCGTAATGATTGATCACCTTGACGGCGATGCGCCCGGTCTGCGGCTTGTCGAACGGGCGGCTGACCGGTGAGTAGAGCGTCGCCCACGCCTCTTCGTCGATCTCGGCTTTCAAGGTCGTCTTCAGCCGCTTGTAGGGGTCGTTGCCGCCGAGAAAGTAGGCATGGCGGACGAAAAAACTTTCGCCGTCATAGTCGGTGTCGATGAACCAGGCGGCAATGTCGTCAACGCTCGACGACCGCACTTCGCCCGTCGTCGGGTCGAAGATGTCGAGCCCGAGGATCTCGACGCGGACGCGATCCATCCTCGTCATGATGGATCGCGATGTCGGGCTCGCCGGTTTGCGGCGCCTGCTCGCCTCCGAGACCAGGCTTTCAAGCCTCGGCGGTCGGAATGTTTTTCCGCCGCGCCTCGCGGTGCCTGAGACTGTCGATCTCCTTTTCCGTGGTTCTGGTTGCGCGCGCCATGTGCGGTCCCCTCGTACGATCCGCTGCCAGCGCCCGGCCCCTTCCTGTCAGGCGGCGTAGGACATGATTTCCAGTTCCGCTCGCTCGTCGGCATCGGCCAGCATTGCGTCCACCTGGGCGAGAACCGCGTCCTCGATCAGGTATTCGCCGCACGAGCCGCATTGCAGCACCGGCAGCTGCTTCAGGATTACAATGCGCCTTGCATCGATCTTGAACGGCATGTCCGTTTGGGCCGGTTCCAGCCGTCCGCCGCATACATGGCATTTCATCACTTTCTCCTCGACTTCAGGTCAGCTTCCCATTCGAGCGGGTCCGGACGATAAGCGGTTACCACCCGCACGTTATCGCCCTCCGCGTCGGTTGCGAACAGGACATGGAAAACGCGGTCGCCGACCGCGGCATGGACAAGATAGCTCGGAAGGTACTTATCATTGGGATTGGACTCGATGATTTCGTAGCTCGCTACGGCACCGAGAATCTGCTCGCGTGCGATGAAGCGGTCGCGCATGCGCATATTCACGTGATAGCTCCAATAGACGCGCTGCTCGCCGACGCAGCGACGGATGAACACCAGGGGGTCGTCCGGCTCCCGCCGCTCGCCAGCCATCAATCCGCGCCCTTGTTAGCCTATTCCTTCAGGAGCGGGCGGCATCGGGGATCGGCCCGTCGCAATTTCTACGATTCGGTCAGAGGCTATCAGCGGTTGGTCGCCCCTATCAAGTTCGCTACCATGCGGAACCAGAGCCGGCGACACATACGCTCTTTGCTACCCCTACGGCGCTCGCACCCGTACACTGCGCGGCGATGACGAACCACCGCGATCTGTTCCCGCCGCTCGAGCCCACCCGCACCGGCCAGCTCCGGCTCGACCCGCGCCATACGATGTACTGGGAAGAATCGGGCAACCCGGAGGGGCCGCCGGTGGTGTTCCTGCATGGCGGGCCGGGCGCCGGCGCGACCCCGGTGCACCGGCGGTTTTTCGATCCCGGCCATTGGCGCATCGTCATTTTCGATCAGCGCGGCGCCGGCCGCTCGACCCCGCTCGGTGAGACAAGGGACAATTCCCCCGATCACCTGCTGGCCGACATCGAGCGGCTGCGCCAGGAGCTCGGCATCGCCCACTGGCTGGTGTTCGGCGGTTCGTGGGGCTCGACCCTGGCGCTGCATTATGCCGAGACCCATCCCCAACGCGTGCGCGGCCTCATTCTGCGCGGCATCTTTCTGTGCCGGGAAGCCGAGATCGAGTGGTTCCTCTATGGCATGCAACGGGTCTTTCCCGAAGCCTGGCGCGCCTTTGCCGGGTTTCTGCCCGAGGGTGAGCAGGGCGACCTGCTGGCCGCCTATTACCGCCGGCTGATCGACCCCGACCCGGGCATCCATCTGCCGGCGGCGCGGGCGTGGAGCGTCTACGAGGGCGCCTGCTCGACCCTCCTGCCCAATCCGGAGACGGTCGCCGCCTTTGGCGAAGACCGCCTCGCCTTGGGATTGGCGCGGATCGAGGCGCATTACTTCACCGCTCACCTGTTCCCGGCCGAGCGCGATCTGGTCGCGCGGATCGGCCGGATCCGCCATCTGCCGGCGGTGATCGTCCAGGGGCGCTATGACATGGTGTGCCCGATTCGCGCCGCCGACGAGCTGGCGCGCGCCTGGCCCGAGGCGCAATACATCATCGTCCGCGACGCCGGGCACTCGGCGATGGAGCCGGGCATCCGCGAGCAGCTGGTCCTCGCCAGCGAGCGCGCCAAAGGGTGGTGA
>JBGPTQ010000205.1:0-4774 GCA_041490725.1 Allostellaceae bacterium
ATCGGCGCCGACGAGCTGCACTACCGCGGCGACATCGTTCTCAATTTGAGCGTGATCGCGACGCTGGTGATCGGCAACATGTTTGCGGTGCCGCTCCTCGATCCGCTGTTCGGGGCCGCGGTGGGGGTGTGGATCATCTACAACGCCGTCAAGATCGCGCGCCTGTCGCTAACCCAGCTGATGGACCGCGAGCTGCCCGACCACGAGCGCGCGCGCGTCCGCGCGATCGCCGAGAGCCATCCCGAAGTCGCCGCCGTTCATGACATCCGCACCCGCATCGCCGGCCCGACCGCGTTCATCCAGCTCCATATCGAGATGGACGGCGAGATGAACCTGCTGCGCGCGCACGAGATCTCCGACGCCGTCGAGGCGCTGCTGAACGGCGCTTTTCCGCATGCCGAGATCATCATCCATGAGGACCCGGCGGGCATCGAGGAACGGGTGACCTTCCCGGCCCGCAGCTCTGCGCGATGACCGTCGGTGAGGGCGACCGGCTGCGCGGATTGAAGGAGCGGCTCGACCGGTTGCGGCCGCTGAACCCTCAGAGCCTCGAAGCGCTGGCGGCCTGGTACGATGTCGAGCTGACCTACAGCTCGAATGCCATCGAGGGCAACACGCTGACCCGCAGCGAGACCGCGATCGTCCTCGAAAAAGGCATCACGATCGGCGGCAAGCCGCTCAAGGATCATCTCGAGGCGATCGGCCATCGCGACGCGCTGCACCTTGTCCGCGCGCTTGCCGCTTCTGGCGAGACGGTGCGCGAAATCGACATCCGCGAGATCCAACGGCTCATCCAAACGCGCGTCGATCCCGAGGAGGCTGGGCGCTACAGCCGACATCAGCGGGTGATCGCCGGGTCACCCCTGGTGCTGCCCGCGCCGGTCGAGATTCCAGCCTTGATGGGCGATTTCGCGGCTTGGCTTGCCGCCGCGCCGGCCGGGCCCGAGACGGCATTTGCGGCGCACGCGCGGCTCGTCGCGATCCATCCGTTCAGCGACGGCAACGGCCGCACCGCTCGGCTCTTGATGAACCTGCTGCTGATCCAGGCCGGCTATCCGCCGGTCGTCATCGGTCCGGAGCACCGCGCGGCCTACATCGACGCGCTGCAAGCCTTGCAGCTGCGCAGCGACCCCGAGCCTTATCAGCGCTTCATGACCGAGCGCCTGGCGGCGAGCCTCGACCATCATTTGGCGATGCTGGAGCGGGTCACGCCACCTTGCGTAGGGTGAGGCTTTGCCAGACCTCGGAGAGGGCGGCGACGAGCGCCTCGATATCGGCATCGCTGTGCAGCGGCGTCGGCGTCAGGCGCAGCCGCTCGGTGCCGCGCGGCACGGTCGGGTAGTTGATCGGCTGCACGTAGATCCGATGGCGTTGTAAGAGGGCGTCGGAAGCCGCCTTGCACAACGCGGCGTCGCCGATCAGCACCGGCACGATATGGCTCTGCGAGGGCATTACCGGCAGCCCGGCGTCGATCAGGCGGCGCTTGACCAGGGCGACCCGGTCCTGATGGCGCAGGCGTTCGGCCTGGCTCTCCTTCAGGTGGCGCACGGCGGCCAGCGCGCCCGCCGCCAGCGCCGGCGGCAAGGAGGTCGTGAAGATGAAGCCCGGCGCATGGCTGCGCAGGAAATCTATGAGCGCGGCGGAACCGGCGACATATCCGCCCATGACGCCGAACGCCTTCGCCAGCGTGCCCTGGATCACCGTCGGGCGCTGCGGGATCCCGTCGCGCTCGGCGATGCCGCCGCCGCGCGGGCCGTAGAGGCCGACGGCATGCACCTCGTCGAGATAGGTCATCGCGCCGAAGCGCTCGGCGACATCGCACAAGGCCGCGATCGGCGCCACGTCGCCATCCATCGAATAGACCGACTCGAAGCAGACCAGCTTCGCCCGCTCGGCCGGCAACGCGGCGAGCCGGCGTGCGAGATCGTCGGGGTCGTTGTGACGGAAGATCTCTTTCTCGGCGCGGCTGTTGCGGATGCCGGCGATCATCGAGGCGTGGTTGAGCGCGTCGGACAGCACGATTGTGCCGGGGATCTCCTGCGCCAGGGTCGACAGCGCCGCGTCGTTGGCGACGTACCCTGAGGTAAAGACGAGCGCCGCCTCGCGCCGATGCAGATCGGCGAGCTCCTGTTCGAGCAGGAAATGCAGATGCGCGTTGCCGGAAATGTTGCGGGTGCCCCCGGTGCCGGCGCCGAGCGCCTCGATCGCCGCATTCATCGCGCCGAGCACGGCGGGGTGCTGGCCCATGCCGAGGTAATCGTTCGAGCACCACACCGTGACCTCGGCGCCGATCCGGTGATCGAAGGCGCGCGGAAACCGGCCGCAGCGCCGCTCGAGGTCGGCAAAGACGCGGTATCGCCCCTCGGCGCGGAGCGCATCCAGGCGCTGTTTGAAGAAGCTTTCGTAGTCCATGTCGCTGTCGCCGCCGGGGAATCCCGACGATAGCACATTGTCCGGGCATCGCTATTGCGCGCTGTGTCGCGGCGCGGCGCGGTACTATTTTTTCGCCCGGCACACAAAGGTTGCACGGGCCGGCAGCAAGAGCGGGCAGTTCTGCAGATACCAATCGGTGTCGACCGGTTCGGCAACCGTACTGGCGCTGCATTCCTGCTGCGCCTCGGCCTCTACCTGGGTGAGCGAGGTGGTCAGCGTGTTGTAGCAGATTGCGACCCGCGGACCCGCCGGCGCACCGGGCTGTGCCGCGCGCGGCGGAGTCGGGTAGGGATCGAGCGCGCCGCAGCCGGCGAGCGTTGCGGCAAGGGTCAGCACCAGCGCGCCGGCGCGCCGGGTCATGCCGCCTCGGCCAGCGCGCGCTCGGCAAACAGCGCGGCCGCCATCAGCTGGGCATCGTGACCGGGCCGGCCGATGAGCTGGATCCCGGTCGGCAACCCGCTGTCGCCCCAGATCGCCGGCAAGGTCACGCAGGGCACTCCGAGCAGGGTCCACATCCGGCTGAACACCGGGTTGCCGGTATAGCCGAGCCCCTCGGGCGCTTCGCCCGGCGCGGCCGGCGCCAGCATCGCCTCGCACGGCCCGAAAAACCCGTCGAGCCGCGCGTGCGCCGCGGCGGTCTCGGCGCGCGCCGCCTCATAGGTATCGGCGCCGACACTCATCCCGGCGTCGAGCAGCTGGCCGAGCCGCGGCGACAGCTCGGCGCTGTGCTGTAGGCGCTCATAGGCGAGCCCGCGCACCAGCTCGAAGCCCATGATGGTGTCCTGGGCGGCAGTCAGCCCGCGATGCTCCGGCGGGACGGCGATCTCGGCGACCCAGGCGCCGGCGCGTTCGAAGGCCGCCCTGGCATGGTCGAGCGCCGCCACGGTGCTGGGCTCCGCTTCTTCCCACATCGGCGTTCGGTAGCAGCCAAAGCGCGGCGGAGCATCGGGCATCGCAACCGCGCGCAGCGCCGGCCGGCCGCCGAGTACTCCGGCAAAGAAGGCCGCATCGGCGACGTTGCGCGCCATCGTCCCGATCGTGTCGAGGCTGTCGGCGAGCATCTTGACCCCGGCGCGCGGGATCACCCCAAAGCTCGGCTTGAAGCCGACAACGCCGCAGAACGACGCGGGGCGGATCACCGATCCGGCGGTCTGCGTGCCGAGGGCGAGCGGCACCATGCCGTCGGCGACCGCGGCGGCCGAGCCGCTCGACGACCCGCCCGGGGTATGTGCCGGGTTGCGCGGATTGGCGGTTTTCCCGGCGGTGAAGCAGGCAAATTCGGTGGTGACCGTCTTGCCGAGGATGATCGCGCCGGACGCCCGCGCCAGCGCGACGCAAGCCGCGTCGGCGGCCGGGCGGTGGCCCTGGTAGATCGCCGAGCCGTAGCCGGTCGGCATGTCTGATGTGTCGATCAGATCCTTGACCGCGATCGGGATGCCATGCAGCGGCCCGCTCGGCGCCGACGCATCGCAATGCCGGGCCGCGGCGAGCGCCGCGTCGCGGTCGAGATGATGCCAGGCGCCGACCACCGGCTCGCGCGCGGCGATGTGCTCGAGGCAGGCAGCGACGAGCGCCTCGGCGCTGAGCCTTCCGGCGGCGATCTCCCGCGCGGCATCGCGGGCGGAGAGGGAGAGAGGGTCGGGCATGGCGGCCTCCGCGCTTGGGCAGCGTCGCCGAACCCTAGCGCCGACACGCCACAAGCGGAAGCGCCACGCTGCACGGCGGCCGGCAAACATGATCGCCAATCTGACGCAGCGCGCGCTACTATCCCGCCGCGCGGCATCGGCGGAGAGTCCGCTGAGCCAGGGCGGGCAACATGGGCCAAAATGGTGTAGGCGAGCACGACGACGCGGCGCGCCGGACGGCGGCGCTGATGGGCTTTATCGTGATCCTCGTGCTGGCGATTGCCGGGGTCGTCCTCGTTCGCGAGCTTGGCAAGAACGCCAGCCTGGAGGATTGCCTGATGGCCGGGCGGCGCAATTGCGCCCCGATCGAGGTGCCCACGCGGCCCTAGACAGCCTGTCCCCGGCCGCTTGTCGCCGCGGTGTTTCCCCGCCACACTGCGCCCCCCGCTCTGGAGCCACGCGATGAAAAACCTGCCGCCCGGCCATACCGGCCGCCATTTCCTGCAGATCCCCGGCCCGACCAATGTGCCCGAGCGGGTGCTGCGCGCGATCGCGATGCCGACGATCGATCACCGCGGCCCGGAATTCGCCGAGCTTGGCAAGGAAATCGTCGCCGGCATGCAGCGGGTGTTGCAGACCAAGGGCACGGTGGTGATCTACCCCTCCTCCGGCACCGGGGCGTGGGAGGCCGCGCTCGTCAATACGCTGTCGCCGGG
>JBGPTQ010000206.1:0-4774 GCA_041490725.1 Allostellaceae bacterium
CATAGGTCACGAGCGTGCCGAATGCCGCCTCGCAAAGCGCAGCTGCCTTTACGAGCATCGCGTCGAACACCGGCGCGAGATCGCCGGGCGAGCTGTTGATGACCTGCAAGACCTCGGCGGTCGCGGTCTGCTGGTCGAGCGCCTCGCGCGTCTCGGTAATGAGGCGCGCGTTTTCGATCGCAATGACCGCCTGCGCGGCGAAATTCTGCAACAGCGCGATCTGCTTGTCGGTGAACGGCCGGACCTCCTGGCGGTAGACAGTGACCGTGCCGAGCAGAGCGGCGTCTTTGCGCAACGCAACCGTAATCGCGCTCCGGATGCCGCTGGCGTCCACCAGTGCTCTGTAGCCCGCCGAGGTCTGGTAGGCGTCCTCGCCCAACGCATCGCCGAAGGAAACAAATGGTTCGCCCCTCAGAATCCGGCCCAAGGGCGAATCATCTCGGTTCGGCAGGATTGGACCAACCCCGCGGGCCCATTCGCTAAACCGGGCCTCGCCGTGCACGGCGGCAAGATGAAACCGCTCCCCATCCCAGGTGCGAAGAATGCCGAACGCAGCCTCGCACAGGGTCGTCGCCTTTTCGAGCATCGCATCGAACACCGGCGCGAGGTCGCCGGGCGAGCTGTTGATGACCTGCAACACCTCGGCGGTCGCGGTCTGCTGGTCGAGCGATTCGGAGAGTTCGGCGGTGCGGTCGGCGACCCGCTGTTCCAATTCGGCGTAGGATTTCTGCAGATCCGCGCCCATCCGGTTGAACTGCTCGGCGAGGGCTTCAAGCTCGTCGCCGGTGTGGACGTCGATGCGGCGCTCGAACTCGCCCGCGCCGATTCGCGCCGCGCCGGCCTCAATCGCCCGAATGGGGCCGGTCATGCGGCGCGCCAGCACCAGCGCGACCAGGGTCGCCGCGATCAGGCCGAAGGCGAGCAGCGCCGCCGTGCGCAAGAACGCACCATAGAGCGGCGCGAAGGCTTCGGCGAGCGGCACCTCGACAAACACCCGCCAGCCGACCGGGGCGATCGCGGCATGGGCGGTCAGCACATTCCGCCCGCTAAGGTTTGTCGCGAGCGTGGCCGCCGGCGCGGCGCCGGCCGGCTGCGACGCCGAGGCCGGCGCTGCCGCTGCCGCGACCTGCGCCAGTCTCGAAAGATCGGTGTCGCGCAGCACCAGGCTGATATCGGGATGGGCAATCAGCCGGCCGCGCCCGTCGACGACATAGGCATAGCCGCTCTGGCCGATCTTCAATGCGGTGATGACATCCCAGATCAGCTTCAGATTGATCTCGGCGACGGTAACCCCGGCAGACTTGCCCTCGCGCGCCATCGCCAGGGTCATGTACGGTTCGGATTCCTTGCGGAAATAGACCGGGCTGAACCAGATGCGGTGAGCTTTCGCTTGCGTGAAGGCGGGGCTTTGCGAGAAATCCTCTGCGCTGCCGACCACATCCATCTTCAGACGCGAGACCTGGAGCTGCTCCTTGCCCTGCTCGTCGAGCTGCGACAATTCGGTGATCGCCGGCACCTGGCGCAACAGGCGGAAATAATCCTGGCGGCGCTGGTCGAGCGGGCCCGCCGCCCATTGCGCATGCGTCGTCCAGCCGATCTGGCGCTCGATTTCGCCGACGAACTCCTCGATCCGCGTTGCCGCCGCATCCGCCTTCTCCTGCTGGATGCGGACCAGCCCCGCCTTGTTCTCCTGATAGGAAAACCAGAAATCGAAGCCGCTGTTGACCAAGAGCGCGGCGCCGACCAGCGCGATAAACAACAGCGCGTATTTGCGGAACAGCCGGCGCCGCGGCGGGGTGCCGGCGGGAGCCGCGGCATTCCCCGCCGCGACCCAGTGCGCGGGCGACAGCGATGTATCCTCGGCCCCCGTCACGCAACGACCTCGCCGGCAACTCGCCAATCTCGCGGCGCTGTGAGTGTAACGCCGATTGCCCCTGCCGTCTGCCGGCTATTCGATGACCTCGTCGGCGCGCCATTGACCAGGTAGCTTCCAGAGGCTACTTTTGAATTCATGCGCACCGTTGGCCTTAAAGTCCTGAAGAACAAGCTCAGCGAATACGTCCGCCTGGCAGCGGCCGGCGAGACGGTCGTGGTCACCGATCGCAACCGCGTCGTCGCCGAGTTGGGGCCGCCGCGCGGCAAGCCCGAGTCGGTTATCGAGCGAGGCGTGCGCGAGGGTTGGATCAGGCCTGCCGTGCGAGGGCCAGACTGGCCGCCGCGGGGGAAGCCGGTACCGGGGCTCACGTTCGAACAGTTGATGGCCGATCTCGAGCGCGACCGCGAAGACCGGTGATCTACGTCGACAGTTCGATCGCCCTCGCCCGGTTGCTCTTCGAACCGCGTGCTCCGCCTGCGTGGTTCTGGCAACAGCCACTGAGCTCAAGCCGATTACTCGAATACGAGGTCTGGAACCGGGTGCATGCTTACGGTCTGACCGACTCACACGCCGACCGAGCGCGAGCGCTGCTGAGCGGGATCGAGCTGCTTGAGCTAGGCGAACCCGTCCTAGCGCGCGCATTAGAACCGTGGCCGACGCCGATTCGGACGCTCGACGCCCTCCACCTCGCGACTGTCAACTATTTGCGCCAACAAGGCGAGCCGGTTGAACTGGCGAGCTACGATACTCGCTTGGTTAGTGCTGCGAGGGCGCTCGGGATCCCGATCGCGGCGCTATGACCAGGTGCGGCCGGCACCCTGCGTTGATCCAGCCGGGCGCCATCCCTATGTTCGGCGTCCATGACGCCGCTCAGCCATATCCGCAACTTCGCGATCATCGCGCATATCGACCACGGCAAGTCGACCCTCGCCGACCGGCTGATCCAGGCCTGCGGCGGGCTCGAGGCGCGCGAGATGCGCGAGCAGGTGCTCGACACGATGGAGATCGAGCGCGAGCGCGGCATCACGATCAAGGCCCAGACCGTGCGGCTCGATTACCGGGCGAAGGACGGCGAGGATTACGTCCTCAACCTGATGGACACGCCGGGCCATGTCGATTTCGCCTATGAGGTCAGCCGCTCGCTCGCCGCCTGCGAGGGCTCGCTCTTGGTTGTCGATGCCAGCCAGGGGGTCGAGGCGCAGACCCTCGCCAATGTCTACCAGGCGGTCGCCGCCGGGCACGAGATCGTGCCGGTGCTGAACAAGATTGATCTCCCCGCGGCCGAGCCCGATCGGGTCAAAGAGCAGATCGAGGATGTGATCGGCCTGGATGCCGCGGACGCCCTCTTGATCTCGGCCAAGACCGGGCTCGGCATCGAGGAAGTGCTCGAAGCCCTGGTGCACCGGCTGCCGCCGCCGCAAGGCGACGCCGCGGCGCCATTGAAGGCGCTCCTCGTCGACAGCTGGTACGACCCCTATCTTGGCGTCGTCATCCTGGTGCGGGTCAAGGACGGCAGGCTCACCCCCGGCCAGAAGATCCGGCTGATGGCGAGCGGGGCGTCGCACAGCGTCGAGCAGGTCGGGGTGTTCACCCCGAAAGGGGTCGCGGTTCCCGAATTGGGGCCGGGCGAGATCGGCTTCATCACCGCCGGGATCAAGACCGTCGCCGATTGCCGGGTCGGCGACACGATCACCGAGGACCGCCGGCCCGCCGCCGCGCCGCTGCCCGGCTTCAAGCCGGTGCAGCCGGTGGTGTTTTGCGGCCTCTTCCCGACCGATTCGGCCGATTACGAGCGGCTGCGCGACAGCCTCGCCAAATTGCGCCTCAACGATGCGAGCTTCATCTACGAGCCGGAGACCTCGGCGGCGCTCGGCTTCGGCTTCCGCTGCGGGTTCCTCGGCCTGTTACACCTCGAAATCATCCAGGAGCGGCTGCAGCGCGAGTTCGACCTCGATCTGATCACGACCGCGCCCTCGGTCGTCTACCGGGTGCATCAACGGAACGGCCGCACCTTGGACCTGCACAACCCGGCCGACATGCCCGACCCGGTCAGGATCGATCATATCGAAGAGCCGTGGATCAAGGCGACGGTGCTCCTTCCCGACGCCTATCTCGGCACGGTCCTGGCGCTGTGCGAAGAGCGGCGCGGGGCGCAGCTCGACCTGACCTATGCCGGCAACCGCGCGATGGTCGTCTACCGCCTGCCATTGAACGAGGTCGTGTTCGATTTCTACGATCGCCTCAAATCGGTCAGCCGCGGCTATGCCAGCTTTGATTATCAGCTCGACGGCTACGCCGCCGGCGACCTCGTGCTGATGAACATCCTGATCAATGGCGAGCCGGTCGACGCGCTGTCGATCATCGTCCACCGGAGCGAGGCCGAGCGCCGCGGCCGGGCCTTGTGCGAGCGCTTGAAGGATCTGATCCCGCGCCAGCTGTTCCAGATCGCGATCCAGGCGGCGCTCGGCGGCCGCGTCGTCGCGCGCGAGACGGTCAAGGCGTTGCGCAAGGACGTCCTCGCCAAATGCTATGGCGGCGACGTGACGCGTAAGCGCAAGCTCTTAGAGAAGCAGAAGGAAGGCAAAAAGCGGATGCGTCAGTTCGGCAAGGTCGACATCCCGCAATCCGCCTTCATCGCCGCGCTCCGCATGGGCGACAGCTGAGCCTCGGCGCCTAGTGGTGAGAATCTAACACTTGGTACCCGGCCCAGCTCAACAGGTACGAGGTGCCCTTACGCATGGCGAACGGTGAACATATTGAGGCCGTAAATGGTGGGCCCGAGGCCCTTCGATCTTGGCGCGCTGCAAATCCCGGCGTCACCTTAGATCTCTCCAATTTCTCGAAAGAAGGGGCCTCACTGGAGGGCGCAAACCTGCGGGGTTCGAATTTGGGAGGCTC
>JBGPTQ010000207.1:0-4762 GCA_041490725.1 Allostellaceae bacterium
CACCGGCGGCCTTCTCGGCTGGCTCGACGCGCAGGACAAGGCAAAGCCCGGCCCCGTGGGCTGCGTCGGCTATTGCATGAGCGGCATGCACATCACCAACGCCGCGGCGTTCTACCCGCACCGCATCGCCTCGGCGGCCTCGCTCTACGGCGTCGGCATCATCACCGACAAGGAGGATTCGCCGCATCTGTTCCTCGACCGGATCAAGGGCGAGCTCTATTACGCCTTCGCCGAGACCGACCGCAGCGTCCCGCCGCACCTTCCGGGCGACCTCAAGAAGCTGCTCGACAAGCACGACATCAAGCACGAGCTGAAGATGTTCCCCGGCACCGAACACGGCTTCGCCTTCCCCGAGCGCGCGATCTACAACACGCTGGCCGCCGAGGAGACCTGGGCCAAGATGTTCGCGATGTGGGACCGCACGCTGAAATAGCTTCGAGGTCGATGGGTTTCGCGTTGCTCAACCCATCCTACGGCACTGTGTAGGATGGGTTGAGCGATAGCGAAACCCATCATTAGAAGGGGATTTGCCGCTGATGAAACTCCGCCACGCCGCCGCCTCGCCGTTCGTGCGCAAGGTCATGGTGGTCGCCCATGAGCAGGGCCTCCTCAACCGCATCGAACTGGTTCCGACATCGGTCAGCCCGGTCCAGGCCAACGCGAGCCTCGCCGCCGAAAACCCGTTGATGAAGGTGCCGAGCCTCCTGACCGATGACGGGCAGGTGCTGTTCGATTCGCCGGTCATCTGCGAGTACCTCGACAGCCTGGCCACGGGGCGGAAATTCTTTCCGGTGGCCGGACCGGCGCGCTGGACGGCGCTGCGCCAGCAGGCGCTCGGCGACGGCATTCTCGACGCGCTGATCCTATGCCGCTACGAAACCACCCGGCCGGAGGAGCGGCGCTGGAGCGGCTGGACCGACGGCCAGATGCGGAAGGCGCATCAGGGGCTCGCCGCGGTCGAGCGCGAGGATCTGTCCGGTCCGCGCACGATCGGCCAGGTCACGATCGGCTGCGTGTTCGGTTATCTCGATTTCCGCTTTCCCGACGATGGCTGGCGAACGCGCCACCCGAAGCTCGCCACCTGGTACAGAGAGGTCGAGCAGCTCCCGTCGATGCAGGCGACGAAGCCGCCGCCGGGGTAACGACAACCCCTCTCCCGCACCGCGGGAGAGGGTGCCGAGCGCAGCGAGGCGGGTGAGGGTGCTTCGGCCGCAAGAACCCTCACCCACCCAGCCCTGCGGGCTGGGTCCCCCCTCTCCCGCAATGCGGGAGAGGGTTAGAGTGTCCGAGAATATCCTTCGCCGCGGCGATGACGCTCTCGGCCGCGAGATCGTTGAGGTCCGGGGCGCCGAGGATGCGGACGACAGGACCGCGCGGGGCGCAGCGCGCCGGGTCCGAATTTCGCGAAAACAGCACGACGACTGGACATCCCGCCGCGGCCGCCAGATGGCAGACCCCGGTGTCGTTGCCGACCGTCAATCGGGCGCGCCGGGCCAGCGCGGCAAGTAAGGCGATGTCGGTGCGGCCGACGAGATCGACCGCGGCCGGACAAGCCTCGCGGATCGCGGCGGCCAGCGGCGCTTCCTGCGCAGAGCCGACCACCACCGGCAGATAGCCGGCCTTGTCGAGCGCGCGCGCCAAGATGGCAAAATGCTGGGCGGGCCAACGCTTTGCCAAATGCCGCGGGGAAGACCCCGGGACGAGCAGAACAAAATTTCGGCTGCCGAGCGCCTCCGGCAATGCCCGGTCGAGCGGCGGCAGCGCCGGCAGCGGCGTCGGGTGAATGCCGGCCATCAAGATCTGCTCGGCCTGCTTGTCGATCGTGTGCTGAGAGTCGCGCTGGCGATTGGCGTGCGGGTGCGAGCAGCGCCAGGCGATCCCCGACCATTGCGGCCGCCCCGGACGCATCAGCCAGGCATAAGCCGACGACCGCGTCGAGGTCTGCAGATCGTAGACGCGATCGAAGTGGCCCTGCCGCAAAATGCGGCGCAAGGCCAGCCAGCCGCCGAGCGCGAGCGGCGCAGGCCGGTCGTCCACCAGAACCTCGTCGAACAGGCCGAGCTCTGCGGCAAAGCCGGCGAGCGGGCGGGTCGTCAGCAGGCTGACCCGGTCGCCTGCATGGTGCTGGCGGATCGCCGCGAAGGGCCCGAGCGACTGGATGAAATCGCCGAACGCGCTGAGCCGGATGACGAGAATGCGGCGCGGGCTGGCGCGCGATGGCGCATCAAGCTCCTCGAACGCCGCGAAAACCGCGGCGTGCGCGGCCATGTCGGGATTGCCGATCGCGGCGGCAAGGCGCTCGGCGAGCCGCTTCCCCGCGGCAGAGGCCGGCACGCGATCAGGCGAGCGAGCGAGCTTGTACCGGCGATCGGGCCACCACGCGGTCTCGTTCCAGGCGAAGAAATGATTGAGCGGCGTGCCGGGCGGAAAATCGCGCGCGGTCAGCGTCATGGCTGCGGCAAGCCCGCGGCGCGCAGCAGCGCGGCTTCGAGAAGGCGCGATTGCCGCAGCGCGCTGAAGCGCTCGGCGGCGAGCACGCGCGCCGCCGTGCCGAGGCGCTGGCGCAATTCGGGGCGCTCGATCAGGCTGGCGAGCGCGTCGGCCAGTGCCGGCGGGTCGCCCTCGGGGACGAGCAGCCCGGTGCGGCCATGCTCCAGCGCCTCGGCGATGCCGGCGTGGTCCGATCCGACGACCGCGGCCGCCTCGGCCATCGCCTCGACGACCACATTCGGCAAGCCCTCGGCATCACCGGACCGCGCCATCACGCTCGGCACGCACACCGCGGCCGCACCGCGCATCCAGCGGCGGACCTCGGAATTCGGCAGCCAGCCGAGAAACGACACGCGCTTCAGCCCCCGAGCCTGTTCGCGCAGCGTGCCGGAGAGCGGACCATCGCCGATCAAGACCAGCCTGGCCGCGCTGCCTCGGGCTTCGAGTAGGCGCATCGCCTCGATCAGATAGGTGACGCCCTTTTTCTCGACGAAGCGGCCGACAAACAGGACATAGGGATCGGCGGCAGCGTCCGGCTCTCGGGGTTGCGCGGCGTCGAGCTCGACCCCCTGGTGGATGACCTCGAGCTTTTCGGCCGGAAAGCCGCGCGCCAGCAGGCACTCCCGGATAAATTCGGAAACGCAGACGAAGAGCGCGGCTTCGCGCTGCAAGGCGGCGAGGCGCCGCGCATAGATCCGCGGCAAGAGGCGCCGGCGGTAATGCGTCTCCTTGGTGGCATCCGCCCCGTAGAACGTCACCACCAGCGGGATCCCAAGGGTTCGGGCAATCGGCAAGGCCAAGGCGCCGCCCCGGCCGAAATGCGCGTGCAGCAGAAGCGGGCGCAACTTGCGCAGGTCCGGTTGCGGCGGCAGCAGCCCGAATTGCCGGAAGAGGGTGCGGTCGAGCGCGCCCAGCGCGCCGCCGCGGCCAACGCGCAACGGGTCGCTGGTCAAGCCGCTCGCGCCCGCATCGAGGTGACAGCCGAGCCAGACCGGCGACAGGCGCTCAAACCCGACATAGAAGCGGCGCAGAAACCCGACCTCCGACAACGGCACCAGCCGATGGCGATAGACGAGCAGGGTTTCGCGCGGATGATCGGACGCGGCGGAAGGCGGCGCGGCGCCTGCCGCGAGTGCCACGTCGCTCATGCCAGCAGCGCCTCGTAGCGGGCGGCGACCTCGTCCCAGCTCAACCCGCGTTGCAGCGCGAGGGCGCCCCGATGCCAGCGCCGCCACAGATCATCGTCGCGCAACCCCGCTATGGCAGCCTCGACAAAGGCATCGTCAGTCGCGGCGATGCGTCCGGTTTTCCCGTCGATGACCCGCTCGACGACGCCGCCGATCGGCTGCACCACCGCCGGCACGCCCATCGCCTGGGCCTCGGCGAGCGCCAGGCAGAAGGTCTCGCCGGGGTCGCCGCGGTACAGCATGATTCGGGCCTGCGCCAGCACCTCCGCCAGCTTCTCCCGGCCGACCGGCGCGTGGCGCCGCACGCCACAAGCGTAGAGCGCATCGGCGCGGGCGAGCACCGCTTCCATGCGCCGGGCCGCCTCACTCGAGGCGTCCCCATAGACGGAGGGACCGGCATAGATGTGCAATTCGGCGCCGGGCACAATGGGCGCGATGCGCGTGACCCACAAATCCAAGAGCCAGTCGAGGCCGCGCAGCGGGTTCGAGGTGAAGATCGCATGCGGCGCCGGCGGCGCGCGCTCGGCCGCGTGGCGGAAATGGTCGAGGACGCCGTAGGGGATGATCTCCAGCCCGCCGCGCGGGACCCAAGCGGGTACCGTCTGCGCATGATAATGCCCGCTGACGACGAGGGTCGGGCGATACCAGGCGAGGCGCCACAGCATACGCGGCTTTTTCAGGTAGCGCGCCGGGTTGTGCAGCCAGAACAGGCGGCGCCTGGCGCGCGGCGCCAGCCCGATCACCCGGTGGCCGCGATTGCCGATATAGAGATCGCAGGCCTCCCGCACGCCCTCGCCGAGCGGCGCCCAGCCGACCCCCTTGTGAGTGAGCGGCGCGCGGCACTGGCTACGCGCCTCGACCCGGTGGCCGCGCGCGGCGAGCGCCTCGGCGAGCGCGACAAAGGCGGTCTCGGCACCGCCGAGCGGCCCCGCCTCGGCCGTCCTGCCGTCGAAGGCGATGCCGTCATCGGCCATCACCAATTCAGCCATTCTCGGGAGCCATCACTCGCTTTCAAGCCGCGCCTTCAGATAGGACAGGATCGGGTAGAGCGCGGCGCACAGCGCGATCAGGAACCCCCAGCCACC
>JBGPTQ010000208.1:0-4757 GCA_041490725.1 Allostellaceae bacterium
GACAGACCAGGACTGCGGACCGGGGACCTCCCTTTCTAACCCTCTCCCCCACCGGGGGAGAGGGAAGGGTGAGGGGGCGTACCGGGCGGGCTGGGCCGATCGCAATTACCCTCACCCTCCCGTCGCTGCGCGGCGGGCCCCTCCCTCTCCCGCGGTGCGGGAGAGGGGCTATTCGGCAATCCGGGTTGCGCGCGGTGCGCGGCTGCGACAGGCTGGCTCGGGAAAAGCGGAGGAGATGACATGGCCAAGCGGTCGGAAGGACGCGTCGCGCTGGTTACCGGCGGTGCCCGCGGCATCGGCGAGGCGACCGCCGAGCGCCTTGCCGAGGACGGCGCCGCGATCGCGATCGGCGACATTGACGGCGCCGGCGCCGAGGCGACCGCTTCGCGGATCGCCGCGCGGTACGGGGTCAAGGCGATCGGTCTCAAGGCGAATGTGGCGGTGGCCGCCGAGGTCGAGGCGATGGTCGCGGAAATCGTCGAGCGGCTCGGCTCGCTCGACATCCTGATCAACAATGCCGGGATCACCCGTGACAATCTGATCCACAAGATGACCGACGACGATTGGGATTCGGTCGCGGCGGTGCATCTGAAGGGGGCGTTCCTGTGCTCGCGCGCCGCCCAGCGCGAGATGGTCAAGGGCAATTGGGGCCGCATCGTCAATCTGTCGTCGGTCTCCGCGCTCGGCAATCGCGGCCAGACCAACTACTCGACCGCGAAGGCCGGGCTGCAGGGCATGGCGCGCACCCTGGCAATCGAGCTCGGCCGCTACGGCGTTACCGTCAATGCCGTGGCGCCCGGCTTCATCGACACCGAGATGACGCGTGCGGTCGCGATCCGCCTCGGCCGCGACCCTGAGGAGTGGAAGGAAGAACGCGCCCGCGAGATCCCGGTGCGCCGCGCCGGGGTGCCGCGCGACATCGCCAACCTGATCGCCTTTCTGTGCAGCGATGAGGCCTCGTTCGTCTCGGGCCAGGTGATCTATGTCGCCGGTGGTCCGCGCGGGTGAGGCCGACCGGTCCGCGCCGCACCATGCCGGATAGCGCACCCGCCATCACGAGCTATGACTTTGTGACGCTCGGCGAAACGCTGCTGCGGCTGTCGCCGCCCGGGATGCAGCGGCTCGACCAGGCGCGGGCGTTCGAGGTCGCGATCGGCGGCAGCGAGCTCAACGTCGCTTGCCTGTTGGCTCGACTGGGACGCCGCACCGCCTGGGTGTCGCGGCTGCCGGAGGGGCCGCTCGGGCGCATCGTCGATGGCGAGGCGCGGCGCCATGGCGTCGACACGCGCTTTGTGCGCTGGATCCCCGGCGCGCGGCTGGGGCTGATGTTCTTCGAGCCCGGCCCGGCGCCGCGCAACACCCGGGTGATCTATGACCGCAAGCATTCCGCCGCTTCCGAGCTGGGCTTCGAGGACGCGCCCTGGGAGGCGCTGATCGCGGCGAGCGCGCGGATCCATCTGTCGGGCATCACCCCGGCGCTGGGGCCGAGCTGCCGGGCGCTCGTCGCCCATGTCGCCCAGCTCGCCGCCGCCGCCGGGAAGCCGGTGTCCTACGATCTGAACTACCGCGCGACCCTCTCGAGCGCCGCCGAAGCGCGCGCGATGCTTGCCGCGGTGGCGCCGCATCTCGAGCTGTTCGTCGTCGCCGAGCGCGACGCGCGGGCCGTCTTGGGATTCGAGGAAGAGGCCGAACCGCTCGCCGAGGCGATCGCTTCACGCTACGGCATGCCGCTCGTCGCGCTGACCCGCGGGCCTTCAGCCCACGGACTTGTTCCGGGGCCGCCCGGATCCGAACCGGGCGATCTCCTCTTGGCGCGCGGCACGATCCGCTATGCGCCGCGCTACAAGGTCGAGATCGTCGACCGCATCGGCGCCGGCGACTCGTTTGTCGCCGGGCTCATTCACGGCCTCATTGACGGCGACCTCGACCTTGCCATCCGGCTCGCCGCCTATGCCGCGGCGATCGGTTTGGCGACGCCGGGCGACATCAATTATTTCGGCCCGGAAGACCTCGCCGCGTTTTACGCCAACATGACGGGCGCGCTGGTGCGGTAGAGCTGCTCGCGGATGCCGCTCAGATCGATGGCGGCTTACCGCGAAGCTGTTGCGCCGCGCGACGCAGTGCCAGGGCCGCACGCTGCTCCGCCGTCAGGTCTTCCCGCCGGGTCGAGGCCGGTTCTGCGGCTTTGGCGGGTTTTGCCACGGCTTTGCGGCTGGGCAGTGCCGGTCTGCCGCCCGAAGGATTGTCACGAGCCATCTGTCCCTCTCGTTGATTGGCCGCGGGCGAGGTTATTGCCAGCGCCCGTCAACGGCGCCGCGTGGGCACGCGGATCGGGCGGAGCGTGGGGACGGCCCGGCGCGACAGCCATCCAAAGGCAGCGAGCGGCAACAGATATCCGAGCATGACCGCGATCTGGACCGTAGCGCTCATAGCAGTCTCCCCGTGAACGTGCATCCATCAGAGTCGAAAGCCGCCGTCGCGGCATTGATGTGAGTCAAATGGGCGACGGTCAGGGCCGATCGAGCGCCTTGCGGACGCGCACGACACTCGGATCGGAGGGATCGGCCGACTCGGCAAACCCGAGTTCGCGGCACATCGCCAGCATCAGCCGGTTCTCGCGCAGCACTTCGCCGACCAGCTCGCCGATGCCCCATTGACGGGCGATTGCGATCAGCCGGTTCATCAGCACGTAGCCGACGCCGCGGCCTTGCCAGTCGCTGCGCACGGCGATGGCATATTCGGCGCGCAGCCGGTCGGGATCGGCAAAGAAATGCGCGATCCCCAGGGCCGCGCCGTCGTGCCGTGCGATCAGCGCCATCTCGCGGTCGTAGTCGATCTGGGTCAGCCGGGCCGCGACCGCGTGGGATATCCCGCTCACCGGGGTGAAGAAGCGCAGCCGCAAATCCTCCGGGCTCATATGCGCGGCGAGGTCATGCAGCAGCGGCTCGTCTTCCGGCTGTGCCGGCCGCAGCGCCACCTCGGTGCCGTCGCGCAGCCGCTCCGTGCTCTCAAGCTCTTTGGGATAGGGCGCAATGGCGAGCCGCGCCGAGCCCGCGACGCGTGCCGGCGCGATGCGGATGCGCGCGTCGATCGCGATCACCCCGGCGGCGTCGGCGAGCAGCGGGTTGATGTCGAGCTCGCGAATTTCGGGGTGCTCCGCGGCGAGCTGGCCGATGCCGATCAGCACCTCGCCGATCGCGTCGATCGCCGCCGCGGGTCGGTCGCGATAACCCTGCAGCAATCGCCACACCCGGGTGCGCGTCATCTGCGCCCGCGCCAAGAGCGGGTTGAGCGGCGGCAGCCCGACGGCGCTGTCGTCGATGATCTCGACCGCGGTGCCGCCCTGGCCGAAGACGACGACCGGCCCGAACATCGGATCTTCGGCCAGCCCGGCGAGCAGCTCGATCGCGCCCGGGCGGCGCACCATCCGCTGCACGAGAAACCCGTCGAGCCGCGCCCCCGGTTGCGCCTTGCACACCCGCAGGGTCAGCAGGGCCGCCGCATGGCGCACCGCGGCCCTATCGTGGAGATCGAGGGCGATGCCGCCGACGTCCGATTTGTGGGTGATATCGGGCGAGCGGATCTTGAGCGCGACCGGAAAGCCGATCGCACCCGCTGCGGCGGCGGCTTCCTCCGGGTCGGCGGCCTGTCGCGAGGCGGGCAGCGGGACCCGGTAGGCGGCTAGCACAGCCTCGACCTCCGCCGCGTCGAGCCACGAGCGGCCGGCCGCGAGCGCGGCAGCGATCGCCGCGCGGGCCGCCGCGATGTCCGGCTCGAACAGGCCCGACTGGTGCGAATATGGGCGCGCCGGCGGGGTCTCCATCAGCAAGGCCTGGTTGCGCTGATAGCGCACCCGGTGCAGGAAGCCGATCACCGCCTCGTCGGGTGTGTCGTAGGTCGGAAGGCGCGCCTCGCTGAACAGCTTGCGCGCCGCGGCCGCCGACTGTTCCCCGAGCCAGGCGGTGAAGATGTTGCGGCCATGCCGTGCCGCGGCCGGGACTGCGGCGACGCTATCGATCACCGCGCGGGCCGCCTCTTCGGGGCCGGCGAGCGCTGTCGGACAGTTGAGCACGAGGATCGCGTCGACCCCGTCATCGGCGAACAGCGCCTCGAGGGCGGCGGCATAGCGCGATCCCGGCGCGTCGCCGATGATGTCGACCGGGTTGCCGCGGCTCCAAATCGCCGGCAACACGCGATCGAGCCGCGCGATCGTTGGCGCGGACAGGGTGGCGAGCCGGCCGCCCGCCGCTTCGAGCGCGTCGCTTGCCAAGACGCCGGCGCCACCGCCATTGGTCAGGATGGCGAGCCGCTCACCATTCTGCTCGCCGGTCAGCGCCAGCGTTGCCGCGGCATCGAACAGCTCCGCCATGGTGTCGACGCGCAGCATGCCGGCGCGGCGGAAGGCGGCGTGGTAGACCCGGTCGCTGCCGGCCAGCATGCCGGTGTGCGAGGCGGCGGCGCGCGCCCCGCCGCTCGAGCGCCCGGCCTTGAGCACCAGGACGGGCTTCAACCGCGCCGCGGCGCGGGCGGCCGACATGAACTTGCGGCCGTGCGTGATGCCCTCGACATACAAGAGGATCGCGCGGGTGCGCGCATCGGCGGCGAGGTAATCGAGCATGTCGCCGAAATCGACATCGGCCATGTCGCCCAATGAGACGACATGCGAAAACCCGATCGCGCGCGGCGCCGCCCAGTCGAGCATCGCGGTGATCATCGCGCCGGATTGGCTGACGAAGGCGATGTCGCCTGGTGGCGGC
>JBGPTQ010000209.1:0-4733 GCA_041490725.1 Allostellaceae bacterium
CCTTGACCTTGCCGATGAAGTCCTGGAGCGCCGGCATGCCGGCGAGCTTGCCCTCGGTAATCGCCCTATCGATGCGCGGCAGGTCCTGCATCACGACCCGGCCGGCGCCGAGATTGGTGTGCCCGACCTCGGAATTGCCCATCTGCCCGTCGGGCAGCCCGACATAATGCTCGCTGGCGTTGAGCTGCGCATGCGGCCAGCGCCGCAGCAGCTCGTGCCAGACCGGCGTCCTGGCGCGGTCGATCGCGTTGTCGGCACCGTTCGGCCGCTCGCCCCAGCCGTCGAGGATGCACAGCACAACAGGGCGCGGGCGGAAATTCATGGGTCGCGATGCCTCAACGTACAGCCGACGGCCGATGTATACGCGAACGCGGCGTCATTGCGGTAGCGCCGGCCGGCGGCGCGCGGCCAAATTCCCTGCCGGCAGGGAATTTTTCGCGAGAAACATCGCAACCCATTGGAAGCGCGCAATTCCATGGATGGGGGCAGGGAATTTTTGTGGCCCTCGCAGGGAATTTTTTGCACTGGGCAGGGAATTTTTTGCATCGAGCAGGGAATTGCCGGGAATTTTCGGAAAGCCAAGTATCAAATCATCAATCAAATACAAGTGGATAGAAGTCGGCCTTCTGTCAATCCCGGCCGTTCCGCCAACGCGCTCATTCGATGACCTCGTCGGCGCGCTGCAGGATCGATTGCGGCACGGTGAGGCCGAGCGCCTTGGCGGTCTTGAGGTTGATGATCAGCGAGTATTTCACCGGTTGCTGGACGGGGAGGTCGGCCGGGCTGGCGCCCTTGAGGATGCGGTCGATGTAGGGTGCCGCCTGCGCGTAATACGCGTCGCCTATGTGTAAATCGTAGGACATCAGGCCGCCGGCTCTCGTCAACTGCGGCTGGCCGATTTGGGGCAAACCGTGAAGGAGCGCTGCGGCGACGATCACGTCGCGATGGGTGACGGAGAAACTCTCCGGGAAATTGATCAGGCCGCCTCCCGGCTCGCGCGCCTGCGCAGCGATCGCTGCTTCGATCCCCGCATCGTCGTGCACCGGAGCAAGCGTCACCGTGATCCCGAAGGACGGGGCGGCGGCCTCGATCGCGCGGTTGAACAAGGGGGCGTAAGGTGCGGTGTCCGGGTTGAAGATGACGGCAACCCGTGTGACGCTTGGCGCGACCTCCTTGAGCAATTGGACCCATTTCCCCATCAGCTCCGCGTCGTAGTTGGTGAACCCGGTGAGGTTGCCGCCGGGTCGCGCGAGGCTCTGAACAAAGCCCTGCCCGACCGGATCGGCCACGGGCGAGAAAACGATTGGTATCGTGCGCGTCTGCTGCCGCAGCGCCGCGATCGCCGATGAGGAGGTTGCCAGAATTACGTCCGGCGCCAGGCCGACCAGTTCTGCCGCATAGGTCTCGAAGAGGGTTGGGTCGCTGGCGGCAAAGCGGTAGTCGATCCGGATATTCTTACCCTCAACCCACCCCAAACGTCCGAGCGCCTGCACAAAGGCCGGTACCCTTGCCTGAATGTCCGGGTGGTTCTCGGGGAGAGACATCAACACGCCAACACGGCGAACCCGCTCGGGCTGCTGCGCGAGCACTGTCATCGGCAACGCAGCCGCCGCGCCGCCGGCAAATGTCATGAACTCGCGGCGTCTCATGCCCGGACTCTCGATCTGGCGGCGAGCGGCGAATATGGGGCAAAAATGGCTGTCATTGCGAAGAGGCCGAAGGGCGACGAAGCAATCTCGAGGGGATTGACCACGAATATCACGAGATTGCTTCGTCGCTCCGCTCCTCGCAATGACGATATTTTGATTGAGATTGCGCTCACCCCTCGGCGAGCGGGCGCATGATGCGGTAGAGGGCGGCTTTTGCCTCGAAGCCGATGCCGGGGATGTCGGGCAGGCGGACGAGGCCGTTCTCGACCGGGCAGTCATCGGCGAACCCGCCGAACGGGGCGAACACATCGGGGTAGGATTCATTGCCGCCGAGCCCGAGCCCGACCGCGATATTGAGCGCGAACTGGTGGCCGCCATGCGGCACGCAACGCCGCGCCGACCAGCCGTGCCGCTCAAGCATGTCGAGGGTGCGCAGATATTCGACGAGGCCATACGACAGCGCGGGATCGAATTGCAGCACGTCGCGGTCTGGCCGCAGGCCGCCGTGGCGGATCAGGTTGCGCGCGTCCTGCATGGAGAAAAGGTTCTCGCCGGTCGCCAGCGGCGGCGCGTAGCGCTCGGCGAGGGTCGCATGCGCGGCATAATCGAGCGGGTCGAGCGGCTCCTCGTACCAGCGCAGCCCATAGAGAGCGAGCGCATCGGCATAGGCGATGGCCTCGTCGAGCGTGAAGCGCCCGTTGGCGTCGACCGCGAGGTTGTTGCCGTCGCCGACCACCGCCAGCGCCGCCTCGATGCGCCGCAAATCCTCGATGAGCGGCACGCCGCCGATCTTCATTTTGACGCAGGCATAGCCGAGATCGCGGTAATGCCTGATCTCGTCCTGCAGCGCGCCGATGCCCTTGCCCGGATAATAATACCCGCCGGCGGCATAGACCCAGGCGCGCGGGTCGGCCTCACCGCCGTGATAGCGATCGGCGAGCAGGCGCCATAGCGGCACCCCCTCGGCCTTGGCGCGCAGGTCCCACAGCGCCATGTCGATGACGCCGACGGCGACCGAGCGCTCGCCATGCCCGCCGGGCTTTTCGTTGGCCATCAGAATCGCCCAGGCCTTGGCCGGGTCGATCAGCCCCTTCTCATCAATGAGCGCCGCGGGCTCGGCCTCGGCGAGCCGCGGGCTGAAGCGCTCGCGCAACAGCCCCTGAACGGCATAGCGCCCGTTCGAGTTGAAGCCGAAGCCGACGATCGGTTTGCCGTCGCGCTTGAGGTCGCTGTGGATCGCGACGACGCTCGCCGTCATCTTGCTGAAATCGATATAGGCGTTGGCGATCGCCGAGCTGATCGGGGCGACGATGTCGCGGACCCTGGTTATGCGCATCGTGAACCCGGCAAGGAGCGGACAGCGCCAGTATGACGGCAATTCCGGTATGGCGACAATGACGACAAGCCCTCCGCTCCCCATGTCAGACCGATCCTGGCTTGCCCCGACGAGGTCGCTGTGCCAGTCAGTGTCGGCGATTGAGGAATCCACGCATGAAATGGCCGAAATGGTCGATTGCCACCCCTGACTCGGGCGACTTTCTGCCGTTCATGGTCGGCTGCATATTCCTGTTCATCTCGCTGCCCGGATTCGTGTTGTTGCTGGTGAATTCGGATCGGAATTCGGGGGTTATCGGAATACCGCTGCTGGTTTTGCTGGGGGCTGGGATCATCATCGGCACGATTTTTGTCATCGTCGGGCTTCGGATCCTCTCATCCCCAGGATCGCGGTTGTATCGAATAACGCATGGCCGGTTTTTTACTAGGTAGGTACTGAGATCATTTGTATTGCGATTATTTGCTCGTCATTCCCGCGTGATCCCCGGATCAAGTCCGGGGAGGAATCCAGGGGCCAAAGGTTTCAACGGTTGCCCCCGGGTCAAGCCCGGGGCAGGCTCTGGACCCCCGCTTTCGCGGGGGTGACGATAAGGACCCGTCCGGGAACAACTGCACGGTTTGGACCGCGGGCCTCTGGCCCGCATGCGGCCGGGACGGCCGCGTTCCCATGATTGGCGTGTACCTGAGGTGATTCGATAATTTGCTGACGGACCCTAACTATTGATGCAGCGGACTTTATTTTGAGTCCGGCTCTCAGCCGCACCCACGCCGGTAAATCGCGCGCTACTCGGCGTCGAGCTGCTTTGAGGGATGGGCGTCGGCAAAGGCGGGGATCGCCATGCAGGTATCGTAAGCCCGCATGACCCTGACGTAGGGCGCGAGGTCAACGCCAAAGACCTTGGACGGGGTCACCTGGGTCACCACCCCGATGTCGGCGATCGTCGGTGCGTCGCCATGGCAGAACCGGCCGCTCTCGCGGTGCTCGGACAAGAGCGCCTCCATCGCCGCGAGCCCGGCGCCAAGCCAATGGCGGATCCAGCCCAGGAGCTGCTCCTGGCCAAGGCCGAGCTCGTCGGTCAGGTAATGACGGATGCGCGGGACGATCAGCGGATGCGCGTCGGCGATGTTTATGAGCGCGAGCCCGCGCACCCAGGCGCGCGCCGCGATATCCGCCGGCAATAGCGGCGGCTCGGGGTATTTCTCCTCGAGGTATTCAAGGATCGCGAGCGACTGGAACAGCTTCGTCTCGCCGTCGATCAAGGTCGGCACCACCATCTGCGGGTTGAGCGCGCGGTATTGCGGCGCGAATTGATCGCCGCGCTCCAGATGCAGGAAGGTATCTTCATGCGACAACCCCTTCAGGTTGAGCGCGATGCGAACGCGGAAACTCGCCTGCGAGCGGTAATAGGTATAAAGCTTCACGGATACCTCCCTGTAGCGGCCACGCGCATCAACCCGCCGTTCGCGCGCGTTCGCCCGATGAGAATGAGACGCTTGCCCCCTCTTTGTCGTCCCGGCGAAGGCCGGGACCCACAGCGGCCGTGGATACCGGCCTTCGCCGGTATGACGCGGGTTGGCGCGTCATGTTATTAGATGTCATCCATTAGAACGGTATTCTTGCATGCCCGACGCCTTACCCGATACGGCTGTGCAACCGACCCGGCTCGCCGATTACCGGCCGCCTGAGTTTCTCGTCGACACGGTCGACCTCGTCTTCGACCTCGGCGCGGCCGAAACCCGCGTCGCATC
>JBGPTQ010000210.1:0-4725 GCA_041490725.1 Allostellaceae bacterium
CGACCCCGCGACGCTCGATGATATTGCGGATCCGCAAGACCAGCTCGCGCGGTTCGAAGGGTTTCGCGAGGAAGTCGTCGGCGCCCTGTTCGAGCCCGTTGATCCGGTCTTCGGGCTCGGCCATCGCGGTCAGCAGCAGGACGGGGATGCGGGGGGGCCGGCCATTTTGCGGGTCACCCGGGCCGCGCAGCGCGCCGGTCAGGTCGAGCCCGCTTTCGCCGGGCATCATCACGTCGAGCACGATCAGATCGAAGGCAAAGCTCGCCAGGTTGGCGCGCGCTTCCTTGGCGTCGGCGGCGACCGTCACGCGAAAGCCGTTCTCCGAAAGATAGCGGCGCAACAAGTCGCGCAGCCGCGCATCGTCATCGACGACAAGAAGGTGGGGTTCCAGGTCGTTCATCAGGCGAGACTATACCCCAACCCCCGTCATTCTCGCGCAAGCGACTCACCGCGCCCGGCCGAAGCGGCGGCGGTCCTCCTCGGCGGCGATGATGGCGAGCAGCACCTTGCGCCAGCCCTCGACCGCCTGCGGGCCGGCTTTCTTGAATGCGGCAGCGACCCGGGCGCGTTGCGGCTCCGACAAGCGTCGTTCCAGCTCGTGGCCGCTATCAGTCAGTTCGAGGAGACGCTGGCGGCGGTCCTCTACGCCGCGATGCTGGACGATGAAGCCCTGGCGGACGAGCTGGCCGAGCACCCGGTTGAGGCTTTGCTTGGTGATGCGCAGGATGTCGAGCAGCGCACCGACCGTCATCTGCGGATGCCGCCCGACGAAATGCACGACCCGGTGATGGGCGCGCCCGAAATTGTATTGCGCGAGGATCGCATCAGGCTCGGCGGTGAAGTCGCGGTAGGCGAAAAACAACAGCTCGATGCCCTGTCGAACCGCCTCCTCGCGCGGCGCAAGCGGATCGGCGCCGCGCGCTCCATCTCGATTTTTTATGTCAGTCATATTGACTTATTCGGCAACCTTCGGTACAAACCCGGTGTCTTCTGCGATATAAAGTTCCCCGACGAGGGCCCCGTCCTCGAGCCGCGAAGGGGACCAGTCGAACCATAGTCTCCGCTAGCAGGAGGACCGCCATGTCCATGCTCCCCTTCGACGATCGCGACGGCTTCATCTGGTATGACGGCCGGCTCGTCCCGTGGCGCGACGCGAAGCTGCATGTGCTGACCCATGGGCTCCATTATGCGAGTTGCGTCTTTGAAGGCGAGCGCGTCTACAACGGCCGGGTCTTCCGCATGGAGGACCACAATCGGCGGCTGATCAACTCGGCCAAGATCCTCGGCTTCGAGATCCCGGCCAGCATGGACGATCTGGACAAGGCAACCCAGGAAGTGATCACCAGCAACAAGATCGTCGACGGCTATGTCCGCCCGGTGGCGTGGCGCGGCGCCGAGCAGATGGGCGTCTCGGCGCAGGAGAACAAAATCCATCTGGCGCTCGCCTGTTGGGACTGGCCGGCCTATTTCTCGCCCGAGGCGCGCGCCAAGGGCATCCGCATGCTGTGGTCCAGGTGGGCCCGCCCGGCGCCCCATACCGCACCGACACAAGCCAAGGCCTCGGGCCTCTACATGATTTGCACGATGGCAAAACACGAGGCCGAGGCGCAAGGGTGCGACGATGCGCTGATGCTCGACTGGCGCGGGCAGCTCGCCGAGGGCACCGGCGCCAACCTCTTCCTCGCGATCAATGGCGAGCTGCATACCCCGACCCCGGACTGTTTCCTCAACGGCATCACCCGGCAGACGGTGATCGGCCTGGCCAAGGCCCGCGGCATCAAGGTGGTCGAGCGCGCCATCATGCCCGCCGAATTGGCCAAGGCCGACGAGATGTTCCTGACCGGCTCGGCGGCCGAGGTGACCCCGGTCGGCGAGATCATCGGCACGGTCGGCCATTTCCGCTTTACGCCGGGCGCGATCTGCCGGCTGATGTGGGAAGATTTCGACCGCACCGTCGGCAAGCAGGTGGCGGCAAGCGCGGCGTAACGGGGTCTTCTATTCCGTAAGGGCGCGCTGCACCGCTTCGGGCTCTCGCTCGATCACCCGCAGGAAGGCGCGTGCGGCGCCCTCGGGGCGCCGGCGGCCTTGCTCCCAGTTCTGAACGGCGTCCAATTTGAACCCGAAACGCGCGGCGAATTCCGCCTGGGACAGCCCGAGCTGCTTGCGGATCGCGCCGACGTCGACCTGTTCGGGGACGTGCGCAATAAAGCCATCCCGCTCGCCTCGCGCATAGTCCAGCGCTTGTCGTGCGCCGCGCAGGATGCTTTGCCCCGCCTTTGACATCTCAGCACGCTCCTTTCTCCTCAATGCGACACCGCGGCGGCGGCGTGCTCGTCGACGAGCGCGCCCGTCGTGAAGCGTTCGAGCGCGAAGGGTAGGGCGAGCGGGTGCGGCTCCTCGTGTGCGATCGTATGGGCGAACACGTGCCCCGCGCCCGGGGTCGCCTTGAACCCGCCGGTGCCCCAGCCGCCGTTCAGATAGAGGCCCTCGATCGGCAATCTGCCGATGATCGGCGAGGCGTCGGGCGACACATCGACGATGCCGGCCCAGCTGCGCAGCATCTTGAGGCGCGAGAAGATCGGGAAGAGTTCCAAGAGCGCCGCCATCTGCCCTTCGATCACGTGAAACGAGCCGCGCTGCGCGTAGGAATTGTAGGCGTCGATGCCGGCGCCCATGACCAGTTCGCCCTTGTCGCTCTGGCTGACATAGACATGCACCGCGCCCGACATGACGACGCAATCGAGCACCGGCTTGACCGGCTCCGACACCAGGGCCTGCAGCGGATGGCTCTGCAACGGCAGCCGCACCCCGGCCATCGCCGCCACCACCGAATTATGCCCGGCGGCGCTGATCGCAACCTTTTCGGCGGCGATCGCGCCGCGGCTGGTTTCGACCCCGACCACTCGCCCGCCCGCCGTCCGGATCGCCGTCACCTCGCAATTCTCGATGATGTCGACGCCCTGCGCATCCGCCGCGCGGGCATAGCCCCAGGCGACCGCGTCGTGGCGCGCCACCCCGCCGCGCCGCTGCAACGTGGCGCCCAGCACCGGGTAGCGGACGTCGCCGGCAATGCTGATGATCGGGCAGAAGCGCCGGACCGCGTCGCGGTCGAGCCATTCGGCGTCGATGCCGTTGAGCCGGTTGGCGTTGACGCGGCGCATCCCTTCGCGGATGTCCGCCTCGCTATGCGCCAGGTTCAAGACCCCGCGCTGGCTCAGCATCAGGTTGAAATTGAGCTCGGCCGACAGCCCTTCCCACAGCTTCAAGGAATGCTCGTAGATCTGCGCGCTCTCGTCCCACAGATAGTTGGAGCGGATGATCGTCGTGTTGCGCCCGGTATTGCCGAGGCCGATCGCGCCTTTTTCCACGACCGCGACATCGTTGATGCCGTGCTCCTTGGCGAGGTAGTAGGCGGTCGCCAGCCCGTGTCCGCCGCCGCCGATGATGACCACCGCGTAACGTGGCCGCGGCGCCGCCTTGCGCCAGGCCGGGGCCCAGCTCAGGTGCCCGGTCAGCGCGTGGCGCGCAAGGGAGAGGATCGAATAGCGCTGCACCCGCGGAGGCTAGTTCCGATCGCGACGCTCGCCAAGTTTCTAAGGACCGCGGCCGTCTCGGCTGCATGCGGGCGGGACGCCCGCGGTCCGATGGTGCGGTCATTCTTCAGAGCGGTTAAGCTGAGGGCCATCCCCCTTCATCGGATGACACCATGATCGATTATCGCAGCGACAATACCGGGCGCGCCGCACCGGAGATCCTCGAGGCGCTGGTGCGCGCCAATAGCGGCACGGCGCTCGGCTATGGTGCCGACGAATGGACGGCGCGGCTGCAGGAGCGCTTCAGCGAGTTGTTCGAAACCCCGGTGCGGGTCTTTCCGGTGGCGACCGGCACCGCGGCCAACGCCCTCTCGCTCGCCGCGATCGCCCCCAGCTGGGGGCTCGTCTATTGCAGCGAGGCGGCGCACATCAACACGTCGGAAGCGAACGCGGCGGGGTTTTTCGGTGGCGGGCTCAAGCTCGTGCCGGTCGCCGGCAGCCATGGAAGGATCGGCGCCGAGGCGCTCTCTGAGACGCTTGCCGCGATCCAGCCGGGAGCGATCCATCGCGGCCAGCCGGCGGCGGTCAGCATCACCCAGGCGAGCGATCTGGGCGCGGTCTACCCGCTCGCCGAGATCCGCAGGGTCGCCGAGATCGCCAAGGCGCGCGGGCTCAAAGTTCACATGGACGGGGCGCGCTTCGCCAATGCGCTGGCGCGGCTCTCATGCAGCCCGGCCGAGATGAGCTGGCGCTCGGGGGTCGACATCCTGTCGTTCGGCGCGACCAAGAACGGCGGCGCGTTGTGCGATGCGATCGTCGTCTTCGCCCAAGGGACTAACAATGACCTCGCCGACGGGCTCGCGGTCCAGCTGCGCCGCGCCGGCCAGGTGTGGTCGAAGATGCGCTTTGCCTCCGCGCAACTCGCGGCCTATGTCGCGGACGGGCTGTGGCTCCGCCTCGCGCAGGCCTCGAACGCGGCCGCTTCGCGCATCGCCGCCGGCATCGGTGACGTTGCCGGCCTCAGGCTGATTGCGCCGGTCGAGGCCAACGAGCTCTTCCTCGAAATTTCGAGCGAGGCGATGGACGCGCTCGAACAGGGCGGCTTCCAGTTCTACCGCCGAAGCAGGACGCTCGCCCGCTTTGTCTGCCGGTTCGATGTGACCGAATCCGAAGCCGACGCGCTCGTCGCCGC
>JBGPTQ010000211.1:0-4720 GCA_041490725.1 Allostellaceae bacterium
CCGGCGTGATAGGGGTTCCGGTCCTTGCCGAGCCGATCCATCTCCTGCCAGAACCCGTCCATCGTCGCCTGCCCGGCCTTGTAGCCGTAATAGGACAGGTAGCAGTAGACGTGATCCATCTGGGCGCACCACCGCCAGGTCTCGACCGAGCCGCCGCCCGGGACCCAGATCGGCGGGCGCGGCTTTTGTATGGGGCGCGGCCAGATGTTGACGTAGCGCTGCTGGTTGAAGCGGCCGTTGAAGGCAAAGGTTTCGGGCTCGGTCCACGCCTTCACCACAAGATCATGGGCTTCGAGATAGCGCTCCCGCAGCATCGACGGGTTCTGGCCATAAGCGTAGCAGGTGTCCATCGGCGACCCGACCGGGAAGCCGGCAATGAGGCGGCCGCCCGAGATCACATCGATCATCGCGAATTCCTCGGCGACCCGGGTCGGCGGGTTGTAGAGCGCCAAGGAGTTGCCGAGCACGCAGAGCGCGGTATCGGTCGTCCGCCGCGCCAAGGCCGAGGCGATCAGGTTGGGCGACGGCATCAGGCCATAGCCGTTCGAATGGTGCTCGTTGACGCAAACCGCGTCGAAGCCGCATTCGGCGGCGAATTCCAATTCGTCCATGAAGTCGTTGTACATGTGATGGGCGCGAAGCGGGTCGAACAGCGAGGAATGGATGTCGACCCAGACCGAGGGATGCTTTTCGCGGAAATCGTCGGGCAGCTCGGTATAGGGCATCAAATGAAACCACATCAGCTTCATGGCTGCTCCTTCGGAACGGCGTTCAGAAAAATTAATCGATGCAGCCTGACCGCAGAGCGCGGACGCGTCAACCGGCAACCCGCGCCGGTGATCGGCGAATGGACGTCAACGGGTTATTGGCTTGCAACGCCCGGAGACAGCCCGTTGACAGTGCCTGAACATATTGCAACAATTTTCAGCGCCTTGCCGCTTGGACGCCGCCGTGCCGTTCCCGGGTTGGGTACGCGAGCGGCGGTCATCATCCATCATCTTGTGGACGAAGACGAGGCGGGATGCATGGCCCGGCGTCGGCGTGCGCCCGAATACGGAAGAAGATCTGGTGGGGTCGAGACTATCATAGAATGAGGACTTCAGCCGAAGCACGACGTTCCCCGGCGGCCGGAGCCGGCAACGCGGTCGCGAGTCGGCGTGGCCGGGCCGCCCTTAAATCCGAGCCCGAGCCGAGCGCGTCGCGGCAGCCATCCCTGCCCGAGTCGCCGTCGGTCGCGGTCACCACGGTCAGAATGCTGCGGGTCGATGAGGGCCTCTATGCGTTGCACATCGGCGCGATCGCCGGAAACCGCGGCGAGATTGCGGGTATGGTGGTCCCGGTGGCGCAGGTTTCGGCACCTTTTGCCGAAGACGGCGACGCGGTCGAGATCGTCGCTTCGTTCCCCCGACGCGGACCGTGGCTCGACAAAGCGGGCGGAACCGTGATCCTGCGCTCGCCGATCGGGGGCGGTCACGTCATCGTGACGGTCTACGGCGGCCCGCAGCAGCAGACGAGCGAGCTCTCGCTCGATCTCCGGCGCCTCGACGATCCGGGAAATGGCGCCGAAGAGGCTGAGCCGGCCGTCGCGCAACCAACAGTCGAGCAGGCTCCCGCCGCCATCGAGACGCGGGATGTCCCGACCGAGATTCTGCTGCATATCGAGCGCGCCGGCGATCGCCTGTTCCCCGGTCGCGGCTGGGTCGGCGCACTGGGACGGCGGATGCGGATAGAAGCCTTCAGCATCCGGCCGCTGGAGCGGCTTGCTCCGGCCGACATAGAGATGAAGGGATTTCTGCCCAACGGCGGCGAAACGCCATGGGTCCCCGGCGGCGTGTTGTGCGGCACCCGCGGCCGGGAGCTGCCGCTGACCGGGTTCGCGGCTCGGGTTGTGCCGCAGCGGGCCGACCGGTTCGAGGTGATCTATCAGGGCTCGTTTTTTGCTGGAGGCATTTCCGAGATGCACCAGAACGGCGCTCCATGCCGGGCGGCAGCCGCCGACGATCCGTTGGAAGCGATCAATGTTCGCCTGATTGAACGCGTCGTCGACCCCTAGGGCAGCGCTACCGCCGATTAGCTGGGCGAAGTCCACTTCGCCCTTCACTGACGGAATTGCACACCAGTTTTATTGGCTTCGGGGCACGATGAGGTTTTTATTCGTCCATCAAAGCTTTCCTGGACAACATACTCATGTCGTGCGGTACCTCCAGGATGCTGGACATACCGTCGTGTTTATTACTCAGCGCCGCGATCAGGAGATCGAGGGCGTTCGCATGCTCGAATATCTTCCGGCCCCGGTCTTGCCCTCGGGGCAGTCCTACGTGAACGATCTGGACGGCGCGGTCATGTGCGGCCTCGCTGTCGCCCGGCTGTGCGAAGGACTGAAGCGCGAAGGGTTTACCCCCGACATCGTCATCGGTCATACCGGATGGGGCGAACTTCTTTTCGTCAAAGACATTTGGCCCAGCGTTCCGTTGCTTGGATATTTCGAATTTTTCTATCGCTCGAGCGGCTCCGATCTCGATTTTGACACGGAGTTTCCGGCCACCATCGATGATGTCTTTCGCGTCCGGGTGCGGAACGCGACCAATATGCTGAGTTTGGATGCCGCGGATTGGGGCTATACCCCGACGAAATGGCAGCGCGACCAATATCCGTTGGAGTATCACCACCGCATCAGCGTGATCCATGAGGGGGTCAACACCGAGCGCGTCCATCCCGACCCGACGGCGCGCCTATGGCTGCGCGGCAGCAAGTCGCTGTCGCGCGAGGACCAGGTGCTCACTTACAGCGCGCGCAGGCTCGAGCCCTACCGCGGATTTCATGTGTTCATGCGCGCCTTGCCAAAGGTCCTTGAGGAGTGCCCGGGAGCGCACGTCGTCATTGTGGGCGGCGACGGCGTCAGCTACGGCCGGTTGCCAACGGATGGCACCAGCTGGCGCCAGCACATGCTTGCCGAGATTGGCGGACGCCTCGATTTGAGCCGCGTCCACTTTGTCGGTTGGCTTCCCTATACGCAGTATTTGGCCGTCCTCCAGATCTCCAGCGCTCACGTCTACTTGACCTACCCGTTCGTCTTATCCTGGGGACTGCTCGAAGCGATGGCTGCGGAGTGCCTGGTTATCGGATCGCGAACGACGCCCGTCGAGGAGGTCATCGACGGCACCGACAAGGGCTATCTCGTCGATTTTTTCGACACCGATGCGCTGGCCCGGCGGATCTGCTCCGTGCTGCAGAACCCCGCCGCGACCACAGCGATACGGCGCAACGCGCGGCGTTACGTCGTCGAACAGTTCGACCTGAAAACCATATGCCTTCCCGCGCATCTTGCGCTGATTCGCCAGCTCACCGGGGTCGACCCCGCGCCAAATCCGCGCAAACGCCGCGGCGCCGCGGCGCGACCGGAGCTCGCCTCGGCCCGATGATCGCCCGATGATCACCCCTGGGCGACGGAACCGGTCCGAGACCGCCCGCCTGTCGCGTGCGATCGCGCCGCCGACCCCCTCTCCCGGGCGCGCCGCGCCGCATTTCGTCGCCCGGCTGGTGCCCCTCGATCCCGGCTTTTATGCTTTCAGCCTCGCCGCCGAAACCGGCTGGCGCGAGCCGGTGGCCGGGCTCGCGCTGCCTGCGGTGCACCTGTGCGCCCCGCCACACCAGGACGGCGCCGCCCAGGGAGCCATCGAGATCACCGACAGTTTCGGCCGCGCCGGGGCGTGGCTCGGAGGCCGTCACAAGGTGCTGTTCGTCAAGTCGCCGGCAGGTGGCGGCGCGGCGCTTGTTACCGGATATTTGGCCCGTGATCCGGACAGCATACCGCTGGAGGTGGACATTCGCCGCGTCGCTCCGCCCGGCCCAGTGACGATCGCGGCCGGGGGTAAGGAACGCGAGCCCTCGGAGCGCGGGCCGCTGCCGCCGCTCGCCCCTGTCATGACGCTCAGAATGGGCGGCCCCGTCTCGGCGCAGCGCTCGCCGCAACGGGTCGGCCTTGACATCCTCGCGCATATCCGCGGCCGGGGCGATGTTCGCTTTCTCGACACGCCCTGGGTCGGGCGTCTCGGCCCGGGATTGTGGATCGAGGGGTTTACGATTCTTCCGCACAGTGGGTTGACTGCCGCGGCGATCGAATGCAAGGGGTTGACCGCCAGCGGCGCGGAAACCCCGTGGATCAGCAGCGGCACGCTCTGCGGTACGCAGGGCAGGGGCATCCCGCTGATCGGCTTCGCGGTGCGCCAAAGAGCCGTCCCGGGCAGTGCGCTGTTCGACTGCGAATATACCGGCTATTTCCAGTCAGGAGCGGTGGCGGGCCCTACCCGCAATGGGGCGCCGTGCCGCTCGGCGATCGACAACGACGCGCTCGAAGGCATGCAGCTGCGCATCACCCCGCGGCCGACCCGCCGCGCCTGAACCAAGACCGCATCGCCAGCGGACGCCGTCAGGCGAGGATGGCGCGGCGCCGCAACTCCTCGACGAGTTGGTCGGCGAGGGTTTCGGCATCGTGGTCGATCGTGGCCAGGCGAATGTCGGGGTTCTGCGGCGGTTCATACGCGGAATCGATGCCGGTAAAATTGGGGATCGCGCCGGCCCCCGCCTTGGCGTAGAGGCCCTTGGGATCGCGCCGGATGCATTCCGCGATCGGCGTATCGACGAATATTTCGACGAAGGGATGCGGCGCGGCAATTTCGCGCGCCATCTGACGGTCGGCGCGGAACGGCGAAATGAACGC
>JBGPTQ010000212.1:0-4703 GCA_041490725.1 Allostellaceae bacterium
CACCAGCTCGATGCGGTAGCTGTCGGGGTCTTCGATAAAGGCGATGACCGAGCCGCCATGCGCCATCGGGCCGGCCGGGCGCGGGATCTTGACCCCGGAAGCGGCGAGCCGCTCGCAGGTCTTGTAGACGTCCGGCACGCCGATCGCGAGATGGCCGAAGGCGCTGCCGAGCGTATAGGGCTCGGCCTGATCCCAGTTATGGGTCAGCTCGATCACGGTGGAATCGGTCTCGTCGCCATAGCCGACAAACGCCAGGGTGAACTTGCCGGTCGGGTAATCGCGCTTGCGCAGCAGCTTCATGCCGAGCAGCCCGGTGTAGAAGGCGAGCGATTTATCGAGATCCTTGACCCGGATCATCGTGTGCAGCAGCCGCGCCCTGCCCGGTTCCACGGCTGGCCTGGTTGCGGTATCGGTCATCGTCATGGGGGTCACTCCTTCCCGTTGCGGCCTAAGGCGATCAAGGGGGGCGATCCTCGCGGCGCGCGGCGAGGATCGCCAGGATCCGATCGGCGGCGGCTCGGCTCGGCGACATGCCGTCGGCGCGAAGCCGCCGCATCGCCTCATCATAACCCTGGCGATGCGCGCTGCGAACCCGTTCGTCGCGGATCAGCTCGGCGAGCGCGGCGGCGAGCGGCTCCGGGGTGCAGGCGCCGAGCAAATGCTCGGTGACCAGCGGCCGGTCGAGCAGCAGATTTATCAGATTGACCTGGCGCACCTTGACGATGCGGTCGAGCAGCATCTCGGTCAGCCGATTGAGGCGATAGGCGACCACCATCGGCACTCCCGCCAGCGCCAGTTCGAGCGCGACCGTCCCCGAGGCGGCGAGCGCGGCGCGGCTGGCGGCGAAGGCATCGTATTTGTCGACGCTGCCGCGCAGCACGACCGGCCGGCCCGGCCAGAAGCTCACGCCCCGAGACACCGCCTCGGCGACGGTCGCGACCGTCGGCACGGCGACGCGAAACGGCCCGACCATCGTTTCCAGGCGGCGCAGCGCCGCGCCGAAGATCGGCAAAAGCCGGCGCACCTCGCCGCCGCGGCTTCCCGGCAGCACGCTGATCACCAGTTCGTCGGCGGCGATTCCCTGCGCCGCGCGAAACCGCGCCGCCTCGCCCTCTTCGGCGCCGCTCTCGAGGACCGGATGGCCGACATAGCTGACGGCGAGGCCGACGCGTTCGAAATACGGCGGCTCGAACGGTAAGAGGGTCAGCAGATGATCGTACCAGCGCGCCATCCGCCGGGCGCGGCCGCCGCGCCAGGCCCATACCATCGGCGCGACGTAATGGATCAGCGGCAAAGTCTCGCCATGCCGGCGCAGAAGCCGCGCGATGCGCCAGCTGAAGCCGGAACTGTCGATCGTGATGACGGCGTCCGGCTTGAGCGCGCGGATCGCGGCCACGGTTTCGCGCACCCGGCGCAGGATCAAGGGCGCCCGCGGCAGCACCTCGGCCACCCCGGCCACCGCGAGATCGCCGAGCGGGACGAGGCTCTCCAGCCCTTCTCCCGCCATCGCTTCGCCGCCGATCCCGGCGATGCGCAATCGGCCTGATGTGCGTTCACGCAATGCCGCGATCAGCGCCGCGCCGAGCGCGTCGCCCGAGGGCTCGCCGGCGATGATGAAGAGGAACGGCGCTGTCTCGCCGGCCGCGCTCATGACGGGCGAACGCCGACCACGAAGAGGCCGGTCGAATCGGCAAGGCGAATGACCTCGTCGCGATCGAGGACGAGCGTTGCTCGGGCTTCGGCCGCGATGCCGCAGAGCCTGCTCTGGGCGGCGAGGATTACGGTTTGCGGGCCGATCGTCGGCCGATCGACGCGCTTTTCCTGCCCGGGCTTTTCCGCCTTGACGAGCACCCCGCCCGGACCGTCGCGGCGCAATAGAGCGCACCGGCGCAACAAACCGTCGGTGCCCTCGATTGCCTCGACTCCGAGGATGAGGCCCTGCTGAACCACCACCGCCTGGCCGATGTCGAGCGCGCCGATCGCCCGAGCCAGGCGCATGCCGTGCGCGATATCGGCGAGCGCGTCGGCGTCGGGCCGGACATGCCCGAGCGGGCCTTCCGGCAAGGCCGCCTCGTCGAGCAGCTGATCGGCGCCGACGACACGAAAGCCCTCGCGCTCCAGCTCCTTGACGACCGCCGAGAGCAGCCCGTCATCGCCTAGCGCGCGATAGCCGACCCGGGCGAAAAATTTTGCCGCCCGCCAATCCGGGCGCAGCGCCGCGAGCGAGGGACGGCGCACCCCGCCGGCGAGCACCAACTCGGCGACCGCGTTGGCGCGCAGCAGGTCGAAACCGGAAGCGGCGGCACCGATGCGGCACCAGGCATGCGGCACGGTCTCGACCGCGGCGCGGTCGGCTTCCCCCTCGAGCGCGAGAACAAAGACCTCGCGCCCGGCGGCGCGGCAGCTTTCGATCACCCGGCGCGGCAACCCGCCGCTGCCGGCAATGATGCCTAACGGGCCCTGGGGCGGACCCCGGGGCGGACCTTGGGGCGGACCCTGCCGAATGCCCGGCGCGATATCCTCGCGCCTATCCGCCATTCGCCCCTTTCGGCTGGCAGATCGCGCGACTCGAATCGGCGCGGATGAAGGCGATGAGTTCATCTACGGGGCTAATCCCGCCGAAGCGCTCGGCCACCTCGTTGACGCGGTCGTTGAACGTCCCGTCGTTCGCGAACAGGCACTGATACGCGCTGCGTAGCCCCTGGATGTCCTCGCGGCTGAACCCGTGGCGCTGCATGCCGACGATGTTGAGGCCATAGAGGCGTGCCCGGTCGCCCATGACCTGGCCATAGGGAATGACGTCGCGCTCGACCCCGGACATGCCGCCAATCATCGCGTGCCGGCCGATGCGGACGAATTGATGGACCGCGCAGAGGCCGCCGAGACGGGCATATTCCTCGACCACGACATGGCCGGCCAAGGTCGCGTTGTTGGCCATGATCACATGATCGCCGATCTGGCAGTCATGCGCGATGTGCACCCCGATCATCAACAGGCAATCATCGCCGACCCGGGTGACCATGCCGCCGCCGGCGGTGCCCGGGTTTATCGTCACATATTCGCGGATCGTGTTGTTGCGCCCGATGACGAGCGAGGATGCTTCGCCCTGGTATTTGAGGTCCTGTGGCTCCAGCCCGATCGAGGCGAATGGGAAGAGGCGCGTTCCCTCGCCGATCGTGGTGCGCCCATCGATCACGACATGCGCGGCCAGCTTCACCCCGGCACCGAGCACGACCGGGTCGCCGATCACGCAATAGGGGCCGATCACGACGTCATCGGCCAATCTCGCCCCGGGCATCACGATCGCGGTCGGATGGATCTCGGGCATGCCGGGGCCTAGCCGTTCATGATCATCGCGGCGAACACAGCTTCCGCCATCAGCTGGCCGCGCACCTCGGCGCGGCCTTCGAATTTCCAGACGTTGGCGCGGTGGCGCTGCTTCACGACGCGGACATGGAGAACGTCGCCGGGAAACACCGGTCGGCGAAACCGCGCGTTGTCGACACTCATGAAATAGACAAGCTTGCCCTCAGAATCCTGCCCTAGGGTATGGACGACAAGCACCGCCGCGGTCTGTGCCATCGCCTCAATGATCAGCACGCCCGGCATCACCGGGCGGGTCGGGAAATGACCCTGGAAATAGTTCTCGTTGATCGAAACGTTCTTGACGCCGGTGGCCCGCTCGTTGGCCACGACATCGATGACCTTGTCGATCATCAGAAAGGGATGGCGGTGCGGGATCATCTCCATGATCCGCTGAACGTCGATCTCGATCGCTTGCTCGTCGGCGCAGGCCGGCTCGATCATCCCCCGTCCTTTTTTCTCGCGAGGCGCTGCAGCGTCACCACCTGACGCATGAATGAGGTTATCGGCACCGCCGGCATACCGCAAACCGTCTCGCCCGGCGCGACATCACGCATCACCCCGGCCTTCCCCGCAATACGCGCGCCGTTGCCGATGTTGAGATGGCCGGCAAAACCGGCCTGCCCTCCCGCCATGACAAAATCGCCGAGCCTGGTGCTGCCGGCCATCCCGACCTGAGCGCACAGAACGCAGCCCCGGCCGAGAACGACATTGTGCCCGATGTGCACCAGGTTATCGAGCATCGTGCCGGAGCCGATCACGGTATCATGTCCCGAGCCGCGGTCGATCGTCGTATTGGCGCCGATATCGACATCGTCGCCGACGATCACCCGCCCGAGTTGCGGGATTTTGACCGGCCCCTTCGCGTCCGGCGCGAAGCCGAAGCCGGGCTGGCCGATGCGCACGCCGGGATTTAGCACGACGCGCGCCCCGATCAGGCAATGGCTCAGCGTCACATTGGCGCCGACCCGGCAATCCTCGCCGAGTTCGACCCCGGCGGCGATCACCGTGTTGGGCCCGATCTGGCAGCGCGCGCCGAGCCGAACCCCGGCCTCGATCACCACATGATCGGCGATGTCGCAATCGGGCGGAACCGTCGCCGCAGGGTCGATGATGGCCGACGGCGCCCGCCTCGGCGTGACCGGCACTAACGGATAGAAGGCTTGCGCGGCGCGCGCGAACGCCTTGTGGGGATCGCGGGCGATCAACAGCGCCATTCCCGCCGGGGCTTTGCCGATCAGCCGCTCGTCGACGAACGCGGCTCCGGCGCGCGAGCGGACGAACGCGTCGAGATACTTGCGGTTGTCGAGAAAACTCAAATCATCGGGACCGGCGGTCTC
>JBGPTQ010000213.1:0-4700 GCA_041490725.1 Allostellaceae bacterium
GTCGTCCGGTTGAGCCCGCCGGAGAAAGAATAGGCGTCGGGATCGTTCTGGCTGAACATCTCCAGCTTGCGGATGTCGACCTTGCCGACAAGGCTGGATACATCCTGGTTGTTCTCGTCGCCGGGCTCGGTCTTGGCGACGCAGATCTGCTTCAGGCGCGAGGGTAGCAGCCGTATTACCGAGAACTTGGTGATATCCCCGCCAAATTCGTCGAGCCGCTTGACCGCCCACGGCGAGATCGTGCCGGTAAGCCGCCGCAGCGGGATGCCGTAACGCTGTTCGAGCTCGGCGCCCAAGGTGAGCGGATCGAACAAGCCGAGCGGGCTCTCGAACACCGGGCTGACCGCGTCCCCGGCCTTGAGCACGTAGATCGGCTCCTTCTCCATCAACATCTTGAGCCGCTCGGCCAGGGACGACTTGCCGCCGCCCACCGGGCCGAGCAGATAGAGCACCTGCTTGCGCTCTTCGAGGCCCTGCGCGGCGTAACGGAAGAACCCGACGATTCGCTCGATCGTCTCCTCCATGCCGTAGAAATCCTCGAAGGCGGGGTAGACCTTGACGGTCCGGTTCATGAAGATGCGGCCGAGGCGCGGATCCTGGCTGGTGTCGACCATGATCGGCTCGCCGATGGCCTTCAACAGCCGCTCGGCGGCACCCGCGTAAAACGACGGGTCGTCGGAGCAGGCGCGCAGATAGTCCTCTAGCGAGTATTCCACCTCACGCCGGTTTTCGTACATGCGCGAGTAAATTCCGAAGATGCCTTCGTCAAATCGCATTTGCTCACCTCAATCGACAGCCCTGTCGACCGCAACAGTTTCGACCGTTCACTCAGTTAACGAGCCAGCACGACGAAAATTCGGGTCGCTGATCACGGACTCGATCCGCCCGTGATATTTTCGGCCGAGCGCATCCGCAGCCGTGCCCCGGTCCAACCGGCCCCATGGGCGAAAGTGCTCGAGCTGCGAATACGCAATCAGTATGCCAAAACTTTGTGGCAACTGTAGGGTCGACGTGCACAAGCGCGACCCGATCCAACCGCGCTCGCGCCGGGGGCTCGGAGCCCCCATCGCCTGCCTTCGAAGAACGGGAAACCAACAACATCTTGTGGCCCCCTCCTATGCGCCGTCAGCATATATGAGGTCGGCGCGAATCCCAACCCAATTCTGTCGTGACCGAGGGGATCGACCGCGACCGCGCCCGAGAGCGCACCTTCCCCTAAAATGGTTAACGCGTCCTTTCGTCGCAGCCAACCGGAGCAATCGGCAAGCGCGGATCGCCCGTCTTTTCGGGCCGGCACGCCCGCGCCGCACGGGCGTGCTCGCCCTATCGCGCGGTGCCAGCGGGCGGAGCGGAAGCCCGGCCCGGTCCGACCAAGCCGGCGATTCGTGCGGCGGGCGGGCGTTGCGCGGGGTGCTCCTGCGCCCACCAGTTCCAAGCAAGCCCCTCGGCAAGTTCAACCGCGAGACAGCCATAGCCCCGGTCGGTCATGTGCAGCCCATCCGGGCCGATCATCGTCGCGGCGTCGGCCTGTTGCGCAGCCTGCCAATACCGCATGATCTCGAAACGGCGAAATAGGCCGACTCGGGTGCGCTCTGCCGCTTTCGCGATCAGCTGCTCCATCTGCGCATATGCCGGCCGCGCGAGCACCCGCGGGGCGTATTGCATGTCCATCAGCACGACATCGCTGCCGCTCTCTTTGAGCCGCGCGACGCCGCGCTCGATCAGCTCTCCGTCGGCGGTCAGATCGTCGCGGCGCAGCACCGCGTTCGTGCCAACTTGCCAGATCACGAGTGCCGGGTGCTCGGCGATCACGTCGCGGTCCAGCCGGGCCAGCTCCTCCGAGACGTCTTCACCGCCTTCACCGCGATTGATCACCCGGATGTCGATCGAGGGGAACCGCTCTTTGAGCTCGACCGCGAGCCGGCTCGGATAGCTCAAACCCGGGGCGCTCGCGCCGACCCCCTGGGTCGAGGACGAGCCCACGGCAACGATGGTCAGGGGCTCGCGTTGGTCGATCCGGGCCGCGATGCGCGCCTGGGCCGGTTCTATGACCATCAGGGCCGGCGGCGCGCCGCAGCTCGCAGGCGTGCTCTGGGCCCCGGTTTCGCCCGCGACCATGTCGTCCGCGTCCGCGGTACCCGCGGCAAGAGCCAGCGCGGCGGCGAGCGGGAGCGCGAGGCGGGTCATCGGACCGCGCTGCGGATGGTTCGCGCGAGCTTGCGTCCGATGCAGTCGTAGACCTTCGCGGCCAGCCGCGCGCGCTCCTCCTCGGCAACCTCGTCGAAGTTGAAAATGTTTTGCTCGCTCCAGTAGCGCATCATTTCGAACCGCGGGAAAACATACACCTCGTTTAGGTCACCGACGCGACGCAGCGCGTTCAGATACTGCTCGAAGTCGATCACCGTCGACGTTCTCCGCGAGAATTGCATATCGACCAGCAGGATGTCGATTGCCCGGTTCTTCACCTCGTCGATGCCGGCCTGCAGGGCGGCAGCGAAATCGTCGATCTCAATGCCGCGCACAGCATCGCTGATCCCGGTCTCCCACACCACCAGGATCGGGTCTTCGGCGATCACGTCGGTGGGAAACCGTTCCATCATCTGCTGCGTCGATTGGCGCGGCACGCCTTTGTTGACCACGGTGATCGGCACGTCGGGGTGGTCAGCCGAGAGCGCCACCTGCAGGCGATGCGGATAGGCGAGGTCGGGCGCGCCGGCGGCGGCGCCTTTGGTCGAGGCACCGCCGATCACCACGATATTCACCGGCTGCCGCGCGGCCAGCCGCGCGGCCAGATGCGGCAGCTTGACCGAGATCTCCAACAGCTCGGGCGGGACCTCGCACTCAGCTGGTTCGGCACGGCCGGCCGCCGGCATGGCGAGGTTCAACGCCGCCGCGCCGGCGAGGCACAGCAGCGACCGGCGCTTCATCGCGCGACCTTGTCGCCGCGGCGTCGCACCGCCGCCGGCTGCAGCATCGGCATTCGATCCATCGCCTTGTACCAATCGATCATCTTGGCGGTCAAAAACATCGCCGCGATGCCTGCGGCATTGACCGCCAGCTGCATCGAGACAGCGGAATCATATTCCGCAAGGATGAAATGTCCGAGCGCCGAAAGGAGAATGCCGAGACAGAAGATCTCGAGCGACTGCTGCCCGCACAGCACCAGCGGCCGCGCCGCCGCGCTGCCGAGAAAGCGGGCCTGTCGCGGTACCAAGGTCGCGACGAGCACCACCAGCGCGAAGAACGTGACAAGGCGAAGCGGCGACAAATTGTTTTTGTTCACCGGCCACAGCTCTTTCAGGAACAGCCCCGGGGACGCCTCCCACACGCCGTGGATCGTCCAACTCATCTTGACCACGAGCGCAGCGGCGAAAACTACGGCGGCCACCGGATAGAGCAACCTCAGCAGCCCGGTAAAACTCTCGCCCTGGGACGTGCGGTTGCCGAGCACCGCCCCGGTGACGAACAGAAATTGCCAGGCGAGCGGGTTGAAATACCAGACATGGCCCTCCGGATAGGCCGGGACCGAAATGTCGAAAATCTGGACGACCAGGTAGACAATCGCCGAGGTCACCAGAATCAAGAGCCAATGGCGCTGCATGCCAAGCAAAACCACCGGGAAAATCATCAGCATCAAAATGTACAGCGGCAGGATGTCGAGAAAGGTCGGCTGGAATTCGAGCAGCAGCGCCTTGATCACGGCGATATGGGGCTCGTCGAGAAAATCGGCGACGCGCATTTCTTCATTGTACATCGGGTTCTTGAAGGCGGTCGCCGTATAGGACACCTCGGCGACGAACAAGACGAACAGGAAGATGTGCGCGACATAAAGCTGCCAGGCTCGCCGCAGCACCTGCGCGGTGGCATAGAGCGCGCCGTTGCTGGCGAGGCGGCGGCCATACACCAAAGCTGCCGTAAAGCCGGAGATGAAAATGAAGACTTCTGCAGCGTCGAAAAAGGCAACCGCCTGCAGCGTGGAATAGCTCAGGAAATTTTCGGGAATGTGGTCGATAAAAATGAATATCAACGACACGCCGCGAAAGAAGTCGAGGCGAAGATCGCGTGGCGTGGACGGCTCGGGCAAGGCCGATTAAGCTCCGGATCGGCCCGGCTTTGCTAAGGTCGCCGGGCGTGGTTCGGCCGACCTTAGCAAAGCCGGGCCGCGCTCGTCGATGCGCCAGCTTGGGCGGCAGCGCGGCAGGCGAGGCGAGGGAGGCGTATCATGCAGCAGTCCAGCATCCGCCGCGTGGCGGTGGTCGGGACCGGCACGATCGGCATGAGCTGGGCCGCCACGTTTCTGTCGCGCGGCCTGGCGGTCACCGCGAGCGACCCGGCGCCCGAGGCGGAAGCGCGATTGCGCCATTTCATCGATGCCGCCTGGCCGGTGCTGGCGCGGCTCGGACCGATCGCCGCAACGCCCCCGCATCATTCGCTCATTTTTTGTGCAGATCCTGAAACCGCCGTCGCGGCCGCCGATTTCGTCCAGGAGAGTGCCCCCGAGCGGGAGGCGATCAAGCAGCCACTCCTCGCCCGCATCGACGCGGCGCTGCCGCCGGAAGTCGTCATCGCCTCCAGTTCGTCGGGGCTGCTGATCAGCAATCTCGTGGCATCCTGTCGCCATCCCGGGCGCTGCGTGATCGGGCACCCGTTCAACCCGCCGCACCTGATCCCGCTGGTCGAGGTCGTCGCCGGCGCGCAGA
>JBGPTQ010000214.1:0-4671 GCA_041490725.1 Allostellaceae bacterium
CGCCTGTTTCAGCCAGTCGCGGCGCTGCGCGAGGTCGGAGAGGCGCGGCTGGATCGGCCGTCCCGGCGCCCCGCCGGCAAACGCCATGCGCGGCGCGGCACCCTCGGTGTTGAGCCTGACCGACGGGAAGAGCCGCTTTTCGCTGCGCAGCGCGTCGATGAGGCTCTTCGGCACGACATGGGCATGGGTGTCGATGATCATGACCGGGCACCTCTGTCATTGCGAGCGGAGCGAAGCAATCTCGCGCCGCCCGCGCTCTTGCCCGCCGAGATTGCGTCGTCGCCGCGCTCCTCGCAATGACAAGCTTCGATCAGGTGCCGGCGCCGCGGAACCTGACGGCGCTGGCGAGCGCCTTGTCGGTCTCCTCGACCGTCAGCAACGCGGTCGTCCGCGTGCGGACGAGGCCGGTCGCCGAGGCCGCCAGCGACAGCGCGCTCGCCGCGACATTGTCCGGCAGATCGGCGATGACCACGACATCGTATTCGCCGAGTGCGTAATACACGCACTCGAGCTTGCCGCCGACGCTTTCGCAAGCCTGGCGGACGGCGTCGCGCCGCCCCGAGGCCTTGTCCTTCTGCAGCCCCTTCAACCCTTCGGCGCTGTAGGAAGCGGTGATAAGGTATTTCGCCATCATGTGTCCTCCCGAACGATCTTTGTGAAACCGGACCCGGTCGGCCGGGCCACGCCGGCTTTATAGCACCATCGCCCGCTTCGGGCGAACGACGCGCCGGTTCGGACATCGCCGGCTATTCGCGGCTGATGGGCGCAGACGAGCAGATCGGGTCTCTGCTTCTAACCTCGCTTGAGCGCCGGGGTAATATCGGTATGGGTGAAATCGCCGCCCTTGAACAACAGGGGTTCGCCGGTCTCCCGCGCCAAGGCATAGGCAAAACAGTCGCCGAAATTCAGCCGCGCCGGATGCAGGCTGCCGCGGCCATAATCGCGATAGGCCTCGCGGGCGAGGCGCGCCTGGGCTTCGGTGACCGGCTCGATGACAATCTGCGCCTCGCGCAAGAGATCGTCGAAGCGGCGGCTCGCCACGGGATCGCGGCTTGCGTCGATCACGATCGCCGCTTCGACGAAATTGGCCGCGGAAAGGCGCCGGCGGGAGGCGGCCTCAATCGCAGCGGCACAACCGGCTGCCTCCGGCTCGTCGCGCAGGATCGCGATCAGGGCCGAGGCATCATGACCATCGCGGCAGCCCGCGATCGTCGTAGAGCAGTTCGCCGTGATCGATCGAGCGGTAGGGCTCCTTCAAATGGGCGGCGCAGTCCTTGCCGATCGCGAGGAGGCGGTCCGCGAGGCTGCCACCGAGCTCATGGCTTACCCGCTCGAGCCGTTCAGCCAACGCCCGCTTCACCACTTCGGTCATGCTCTCGCCGGTGAGCTGTGCCAGTTGCCGTGCGAGCCGATGCGCTTCGTCGCTCTTGATGTTGAGGCTCATGGGGTACCTTTCTTCCCGACCCGGCAAGCTTTCTACCATATCCTATTGCCATTCGCCGTCTTGCGCGGCCCTCACGGGTCCCATATCAAAGGTTGCCCGCCTCTCCTTGACGAGCCTCCATCATGGTCGATCCGGATTTTCTCGCCCGCCATCTCGACCTCGTCCTCGACGATGCGACGATCCCCGAATTGCCCAACCATTACCGCGGCAAGGTGCGCGACAATTACGATTTGCCGGACGGGAGGCGCCTGATCATCGCGACCGACCGGCTCAGCGCCTTCGACCGCAACATCGCCGCGATCCCCTTCAAGGGGCAGGTGCTGACCCAGATCGCGCGCTTCTGGTTCGACAATACCGCCGATCTCTGCGCAAACCACGTCATCGACTATCCCGACCCGAACGTGCTGCTCTGCAAGCGTCTCGACATCCTGCCGGTCGAGGTGGTGGTGCGCGATTATCTCGCCGGCACGACGGCGACCTCGGTGTGGTCGATGTACCAGGCGGGGCGCCGCGAGATCTACGGGATGCGCTTCCCCGACGGGCTGCGCGAGAACGAGCGGTTGCCGCAGACCGTCATCACCCCGACCACCAAGGCGCGCGACGGCGAGCACGACGAACCGGTGACCGCCGCCGAGATCGTCGAGCGCGGCGTGCTCAGCCCGGGGCAATGGCAGGAGGTCTCGGCGAAGGCGCTCGCGCTGTTCGCGCGGGGGCGCGAGGTCGCGGCCGGGCGCGGCCTCATCCTGGTCGACACCAAATACGAGTTCGGGCTCGACCGCGACGGGCAAATCCTGCTCGCCGACGAGATCCACACCCCGGACAGCAGCCGCTACTGGTTCGCCGAGAGCTATCCCGGCCGGTTCGCCTCCGGTGAGATCCCCGACAGCTTCGACAAGGATTTCCTGCGGCGCTGGGTGGCGGCGCGCGTTGACCCCTACCGCGATCCGATCCCGCCGATCCCGCGCGAAATCATCGCCGAGGCGGCGCGGATCTATGTCAGCGTGTTCGAGACGATTACCGGCTTGAGCTTCGAGGTTGCCCAGCCGGAGATGCCCGTCCTCGAGCGCATCCGCGCCAATCTGCGCCGGTTTTTTTGAACGGTGACGATCGCGCCGGTCCGCTGTTCTATGTGATATTGGCCGAATCTGCTTAGCATCCCGGCCACCTCAGCCGCGCGCCGATCCCGGTGCGCAACGGAGCCGTGAGATCCGGTGACGAGCATGCCAGCCCGGGATCGCCCAGTTCTCGAAGCCGAAGCCGGCGCGCCGTTGTCGCGCGCAACCTGTCGATCGGGCCCGCCGATTCGCTTGGCGGAGGCCTCGTCGGCGATATCGTCGCACTCACGCTGTCGGATACCGGGTGCGGTATGCAAGCCGAGGTTCTGGCGCACGCTTTCGATCCTTATTTCACGACAAAGGAAGTCGGCGCCGGCTCCGGCCTCGGCCTGTCGCAGGTCTACGGCTTCGCCAGGCAGAGCGGCGGCGGCGCGGTGCTGGCCAGCGACCCGGCGGCCTCGGCTCGGCTATCGAGGGGTGATGCCGTGGTTGAATTCGCGGGCAGGCTCCGTTAACCTCCCGCGCCTGTGCTGTTAATGATTGATCTTAATGCGAATGTTTTTCGATTGGGTTCGATCGCCAAAAACTAGGGTCGTCTTGCACGAAAAAGCCGAGCAACGAAATCGGGCGGCATGAGCCGTTTTGTGAGGCCGATGATGGGGTGGGAAGTGACGAGTGTCGCCAGGCGATCGGTGCGGACAAGCGGCGGTCTATACGATTCGGGGGCAGCTGCCGCGCGCCGAGAGGACCGCGTTGACAATACCCGCAACGAGGCTGGGGGTGGCGTCCAGATGCGCCCGCCATTGCCGCGAAGCGGGGCGGCGACCCGTCTTGGCGCGATCCTGGCAGAGCCCGCCGGCATGGCCTCGGCCAAGTAGGCCGGTGTCGTTGCTTGACAGCGCCGCGCCGTCGCCTGAAACAACGTCGCAACTGGTCTTTGCGGCGTGAGGCGTGTAATGAAGGGGAGGCCGCGCGGCCAGCCGTCACCCACTTTCCTCGCCACGGAATCGAAGTTGCCTCAGCGCTATGAGTGACGGGTCGATCGCGATCATCGGCGCCTCGTGCCGCTTTCCGGGAGCCTCCAACCTGGAGGCGTACTGGGAGCTGCTCGCCTCGGGGACCGATGCGATCTCGCAGGTCGATGAGAGCCGCTGGTCGACCCGGTTCTACTACCACCCGACTCGCGGCGAACCGGCGAAGAGCTATACCTGGTCCGCCGGCCTCATCAGCGATGTCGATCTGTTCGAGCCGGCCTTTTTCGGGATCTCTCCGCGCGAAGCGGCGCAGATGGACCCGCAACAAAGAGTGCTGCTCGAGCTGGTTTGGCACGCCGCCGAGGATGCCGGCATCCCGGCGAGCAAGCTCGCGGGCAGCGCAACCGGGGTCTATATCGGCGCATCCTCCACCGACTACCGCGATCTGCGCCTCGGCGACCCGGCGAGCGGCGATTCGTATTTCATGACCGGCGGGACGCTCAGCATCCTGGCCAACCGTATCTCCTATGTCTTCGACTTGCACGGCCCAAGCCTGACCGTCGACACCGCCTGCTCGTCCGCGCTGGTGGCTCTGCATCACGCGTGCGAGGCGATCCGGGGCAAGCGCATCGCGAGCGCGATCGTCGGCGGTATCAACCTGCTGCTGGCGCCCTATCCTTTTCTCGGCTTCTGCCGCGCCTCGATGCTGTCGCGGCTTGGCCGCTGTTTTGCCTTCGACGAGCGCGCCGACGGTTACGTGCGCGGCGAAGGCGGCGGCGCCATAATCCTCAAGCCGCTGCGCCAGGCACTGGCCGATGGCGACCGTGTTCGCGCGGTGATCCTCGGCACCGGCGTCAATTCCGACGGCCGTACCATCGGGCTGTCGCTGCCGAGCGAAGCGGCGCAGACCGCCCTCATTCGCACGGTCTACGCACGCGCGGGCGTCGCCCCCGACGATCTGGCGTTTTTCGAGATGCACGGCACCGGCACGCCGGCCGGCGATCCGATCGATGCCGCCGCCGTCGGGCACGCGCTCGGCCAGGCGCGCCGCGACCCACTGCCGATCGGCTCGGTCAAGACCAATATTGGTCATTTGGAGCCAGCCTCGGGGATGGCCGGGCTGATCAAGGCGGCGCTGGCGCTCGAGCGCGGCAGCGTGCCGCCGACGCTGCATTGCGAGACGCCTAATCCCAACATC
>JBGPTQ010000215.1:0-4666 GCA_041490725.1 Allostellaceae bacterium
ACCTTGGCGTAGCCATGCGCCATCGCAACCGCATGCTCCTCATGCAGGCACAAGAGCATCTGCGGGCCGCGGTTGCCCAGCAGATTGACCAGGCTGTCATGCAGCCCGCGATAGGAGGCGCCGGGGTTGAGCGCGACATAGGGCAGGTCCAATTCGCGCAGCATCAGCGCTGCCGCGTCGCTGCCCCAATAATCGCCCGGCTCGTTGGCCAGAACAGGCTGCTCGATGCCACCCGGCCCCAACGATGCATCATTCATTGTGCGCTCCTGTCCCAAATGCGGACGACCGAGTTCATACTACCCGAGAGGGCGACTCAAGATGCAGAAAGCGTTATCGATCGCGAGGGTGTCGTGAACCGGCCGCTGCTCGTCGTCGACGGCGACTCGTTCGCGCATCGCGCCTACCACGCCTTGCCGAAATCGATCCGGCGCAAGGGCAATCGCGGCGCCGGGGCGATCGTCGGCTTCGCGAACTTTCTGCTGCTTCTCTACGACAGCGAGCGGCCGCGGTCCGTGCTTGCCGCCTGGGACACGCTCGGCATGCCGACATATCGGCAGCTTCTGTTTCCCGCCTATCAGAGCGGCCGGCAGTTCGACGACGAGCTGGTCGAGCAGCTCGAAGCGCTGCCAAAGTTCGTCGCGGCGTGCGGCTTCGCCAATGCCAAGGCGGCGGGCTACGAGGCCGACGATTTCCTGGCGGCCGCGGTTGCCGCCGAGGAGCAGCGGGGTGGGTGTGCGCTGGTCGCCAGCGGTGATCGCGACGCCTTTCAACTCGCCTCCGATGCGACGACGATCCTCTACCCGGCCAAGACCGGCGAACTGGCGCGCCTCGGCCCGGCGGAGGTTCGTGCGCGCTACGGGGTCGAGCCGCGCCAGGTGCCCGATTTCATCGCGCTGCGCGGCGACCCGTCGGACGGGCTCCCCGGCGCCCGTGGAATCGGCCCGAAGGGGGCGGCCGCCTTGCTGCGCAAATACCCAACCCTGGAGGACGCCTTCGCCGACGGCCGTCTCGCCGCCCAGGCCAACCAGTTGCGGATCTACCGCCGTATCGCGACGATGGATTGCGCGGCGCCGCTTCCCGCCCTCCCCGACCAGACGCCGAGCTGGGACAAGGCCGCCGCACTGGCGCGGGACTGGGACCTCGCCCGCCTGGCGACGCGCCTCGACGAGCTGGCGGGGAACGGGCCGCGAGAATAGCCGCTACAACAGCGCCACCCCGGCGCGGGCGCAGTCTTCATCCTCCTGCGAGGTCCCGCCGCCGACCCCACAGGCGCCCACCACAACGCCGTTGCGGACGATCGGCACCGCGCCCTGGCCCATGATCATCTCGCCTCCCGAGGCCGCGGCGATGCCGCGCGGGGTCGGCTGGTCGGCGCGCGGCGCCAATTCGCCGCTCGCCCGGCCGAATGCCGCCGAGGCGACGGCCTTGCCTTGGCTGCCATAGGCGCTCGCCCAGATCGCGTTGTCCATGCGCTGCAGCGCGACGAGGCGCCCGCCGGCGTCGCACACCGCGGCGCTGACCTTGATGTTGATCTCCCGCGCCTTCGCCACCGCGCCGCTGACGATGCGGTTGGCTTCTTCCAGAGTGAGACTCATCGATTTCCTCCCTTGATCACACGGCGAACTCCGTCGGCCCGACTATAGCGAAAATGGCGCCGATAGGAGCGGCGGAATGTCCTGTCAGGGCAGAAGCGAAGAACCGACGCCCCATCGCCCCATCCGGAATACGAGCGGATCGGCCCGCTCCAACTGCGCCCGCGAGTTGGGACCGAACGGGACGCCGGCAATCACCAGAACCGCTACCTCGTGCGACGAGTAAAGCCGCGGCGCGGCGCGCGGTCCAAGGCGAGACATCGCTAATCGGCATTGGGGTGACGATTTGTTTACGAATTCGGTTTACCTATGGTGGTGTCAAATCTCATAACACCGCCGGTGGTTGTCGGCACGATCCCCTCGCACTGGAAATACGGATAATGGATTACCTCGACGCACCCAAGCGCCGGTCCGCTCCTAGCCGCCGCCTCTCCCTCGCCGGGGTTATCCTTGTCGGCGTTACCCTAATTGCCGCCGGGTTCGCTATTTGGGACCGTCGCGAAGAATCCATCGCCAGCTATCGGCGCGAGATCACCAACCTCGGCACCGTCCTGGCCGAGCAAACGGCGCGCTCGATGCAAGCGGTCGATCTTGTCCTGAATGAGATACAGGCCAAGGTAGCAGCGGGGGGTACCGACAACCCGGAAGAGTTTAAGCGCGTCATGGGGACCGAAGAGGTCCACCGCTTTCTGGCCGGCCGACAGGAGAGCCTCCCGCAGGCCAACGCCATCGGATTGATTGGTGCTGATGGCCTCATAACCAACAGCTCGCGACTCTGGCCCATCCCGGTCCTCGACGTGTCGGACAGGGATTACTTCATGCATTTTCGTGACGATGACGATGCTGGCGTCTTCATCGGCGCACCGGTTCGAAATCGGCTCTCGGGCGCGTGGACCTCTTTCTTGGCGCGCCGCGTGAGCGGGCCGCGCGGCGAGTTCCTTGGGGTCCTGCTCGCGGTGATCGAGGTCCGATATTTCAAGGATTTTTACAAGGCGATCAGCCCGCAAGGCGGGTCGGTAGCCATCTTGCGCGGCGACGGCACGATGATCGCCCGGTACCCCCAGGCCGAGAACAAGATCGGCGAGAAACTGGCATCCGTATCGCCCTGGTACGAGATGGTCGCGAAAGGCGGCGGCAGCTATCGAACGCCGGGCTACGTGGACGGAATGGCGCGCGTAGCCTCGGTGCACCCGCTGCACGATTATCCGCTTGTGGTGACCGTGACGATCTCGGAAGACGCCGCGCTCGCCGATTGGCGGCGTCAGTCGATGCTGATCGCGATTGCCGCCCTGTGCACGGCAATCGGCTTTGCCATCCTTTTCTGGGCGCTTGCCGCCCGGTCCCGGAAGCTCGAGCACCAGACATCGGAATTGGCCACGACGGCGGACGCCTTGCGCGAAAGCGAAGCGCGGTTTCGGGATTTCGCGCGCACCAGCTCGGATTGGTTTTGGGAAACCGATGAGCAGCATCGCTTTACCTATCTGTCCGAAGAGATCCGCTTGTTCGGGCAAGACCCGCGCGACTGCATCGGCCGAACGCGCAGCGAGAAGGCTGCCGGTCGCCAGGAGGATATGCGCCTGTGGGAAGAGCATTCCGCCGCGCTGGACCGGCATGAGCCCTTCCGCAACTTTGTCTACGGGAGGAAAAGCGGAGCAGCCCCCGAGCGCATGGTCTCGGTCAGCGGCAACCCGGTGTTCGATCCGTCAGGGCGTTTTCTCGGCTACCGCGGGACGGCACGCGACGTTACCGAGGAAATCCTCGCCGAACGCGGCTTGCGCGAAGCAAAGAGCGCGGCGGAGGCGGCCAATCGGGCGAAATCCCAATTCCTGGCTAACATGAGCCATGAATTGCGCACGCCGCTCAATGCGATCCTCGGCTTTTCTGAAATGCTCGCTCAGGGCCTTGCCGGACCTCTTCGGGGAAAACAGGCGGAATATATCGATTGCATTTACCGAAGCGGGAGTCACCTGCACGACATTATCAATGACATTCTTGATCTTGCCAAGGTCGACGCCGGAAAGCTCGATCTCAACCCCGAGGATGGTATCGATCCGGGCGCCATCGTGAATGCCTGTGTCGCACTCATCAAGGAACGTGCCAACGCCGGTGGATTGGACCTCTCGGTCAATGTTGCTCCTGTTCTGCCGTTTATCATCGCCGACGCGACGCGGCTAAAGCAGATCCTGCTGAATCTGCTGTCGAATGCGGTGAAGTTCACCGAGCCCGGCGGATCGGTCATCATCACCGTGCGCCAGCCCGAGCCCGATACCATCGTATTTGAAGTGCGGGACACCGGGGTCGGCATGAGTGAGGCTGAGACCAAAATCGCGTTGGAGCCGTTCGGCCAGATAGATGCCGGCATCGGCCGCCGTCATGAGGGTACCGGCCTCGGCCTGCCGCTGGCGAGCCGATTGGCGGAACTGCATGGCGGTTCATTCCACATCGCCAGCCGCAAGGGGCACGGCACAACGGCAACCCTGACGCTTCCGGCGAGGCGAACATCGCCGGGCATCTCGACCGCCGCGCCGGCGATCGCGCTTAGCGCCGAGGTGAGTGCCGCATAAGATCAGAAGCGGGCTCCGAACCTTGGAGGCCTCAATCAGCGGTTGGGTCATCGATCTTCCCTCCGCTGCATCTGCAAGGAATCAGCAGCAGATCTCTCGCGCAGCGGTTGTGCCGGTCGGAGCGAGCGACTCCAAGCCCATGGTTTTGCTCGATAAATCCGGATCAGTCGATTTCGCCTCGCGCGACCCGCCCGAGGCTTTGCAGCGAATCAGCAGCGCATCTTGCCCTGCGGATTGGTGCAGCTCTATGTGCAGCGCGCGAGGTTGCGGCGTTGGCGATTGCGTGTCGGACATCCCGTGCCTCCGGGGCCACTCCAAAGCGGCGCCCTGTTTGTTGCCGGGGCGCGTTATCACACACAATTGTGGCAATTTTATCGTCGCCCTTATGGCAACGCGCTCGCCTCTTCTGCTTGTCATACCGGCCCACGGGCCCGGCCCTCGGCCGTGGGCCGAAGGCGACGCCACAGGGAGAGGCATCGGCTCACCCCTCGACCGCTTCCCCCCCGCGGA
>JBGPTQ010000216.1:0-4662 GCA_041490725.1 Allostellaceae bacterium
ATTGCTTCGTCGCTGCGCTCCTCGCAATGACAACCTATTGGCCGTCATTGCGAGCGAAGCGAAGCAATCTCGCGCCAACTCCTCTCAATCACTCACCACGCGGCGACATCGAGAAAATTGCTCTGATAGGTCGCGCCGTCGCCGATGTCGGTGTAGCGGTCCGAGCACAGCATATTGACCGTGCCCGAGACGGTCTCGCCATCGGGGCGCTGGCCGGGCACCAGCACCACCCCTTGCATCACCTCGTCGCTGACCCGGAGCACCAGCCCGACCGCGCCGCGCTCGTTGAAAAGGCGCACCCGCGCGCCGTCGGCGAGGCCCCTGCGGCGCGCCTCGTCGGGGTGCAGGACGCAACAGGGCGGGCCCTCGCGCCGGCGCAGGAAAGCGACGCCGGAATAGGCAGTGTGGCTCTGGAAATAGCCGGGCGCGGTCAACAGCCGCAACGGCCAGCGCGCGGCGTCCTTCTCCTCTTGCGGGTCGGGCTGCCAGTCCGGCATCGGCGCGAGGCCCTGCGCCGCCAATTGCTCGGAATAGAATTCGAGCCGGCCCGAGGGGGTGCGGAATTCTTGGCCGCCTTGCGGCGCGAGGCGGATCGGATGGCCGGAGCGCACCTCGTCGAGGTCGAGCGCGGCGACCGGGCCGCGTGAGCCGCGGAACAATTCCGCCATGACCTCGCGCGGCGACATGCGGAACACCGGGTCGGTCAACCCCATGCGCCGCGCCAATTCCTGCGCCAGGCGGAAATTGGACCAGGCCTCGCCCTGCGGCATCACAGCGGCGGGTGCGTATTGCAGATAATAGGTGCCGTAGGCGCGATAGAGATCCTCGCTTTCGAGATAGGTCACGGCCGGCAATACGATATCGGCATAGCGCGCGGTCACCGACAGGAACGGGTCGTGCACGACGGTGAAGAGATCTTCGCGGGCGAGCCCGCGGCGCACCTTGCCGGCGTCGGGGCAGGTCACCGCCGGGTTGTTGGCGGCGATGAACAGCCCACGCAATGGCGGGCCGGTCATGTTCAGGAGCGCGTCGCCGAGCCGCAGGTGGTTGACGAGGCGGGTCGCTTCGGGCCCGGATGGCTTGCGCACATTGTCGTAGTTCAGCTCGCATGAGGAAGCGGTCAGCAAGAGGGCGCCGCCGCCACGCCTGCCATAGGCGCCGGTCAGGCCGGGCAGCAATGCCACCGCGCGCAATGCCTCGCCGCCGCGCGCCAGCCGTGTCATGCCTTCGCCGAGCCGGATGAACGAGGTCTTGGCGGCGCCGTACATCGCCGCGAAGCCCTCGATATCGGCTTCGCTAAGCCCGGTGATCGCGGCGGCCCGCTCGGGCGGAAAGCGCGGCAGCACCTCGGCTTCGAGCTGGTCGAACCCTGATGTATGGGCCGCGATGTAGTCGCGGTCGACGAGCCCGTCGCGCGCCAGGATGTGCATGATTCCGAGCGCCAGCGCGGCATCCGTGCCGATGCGGATTTGCAGGTACTGGTCGGCGTTGAGCGCGGTGCGGCTCCGGCGCGGATCGATGACGACGAGCTTCACACCGCGCTTCTGCGCCGCCTCGACCTTGGCCCAGAAATGAACGTTGGTGGCGACGAGGTCGGCGCCCCACGAGACGATCAGATCGGCCTGGTCGACCGCTTCCGGGTCGGCGCCGCCAATCGGCCCGACCGTCATGTCCCAGGCCTCCTCGCAGCAGGTGTCGCACACCGTGCCGGCGATGAGCCGGCTGGTGCCCAGCGCGTGGAAGAGGCCGAGCAAGAGGCCGCGGTTCATCTGTCCCTGATGCGCGCTATAGGCATAGCCGAGCAGGGCCAAGGGGCCCCACTTGGCGATGATCGAGCGCCAGCGCGCGGTGATCTCGTCGAGCGCCGAATCCCAGCTGATCGGCGCGAATTTGCCCTCGCCCTTGATGCCGGTGCGGCGCAGCGGCGCCCTGAGCCGCTCGGGCGAATGCACGAGGTCAGCGTCGCGGTTGACCTTGGCGCAGGCAAAGCCGGCGGTGAAGGGCTGATCCGGATCACCCTTGATGCGCACGACGCGGCCGTTCTCGACCTCGGCCAACAGCGAGCACATGTCCGGGCAATCATGCGCACAAACGACTCGAACCGTTTCCACTCTTTTAGCTCCCGGGTCAGTCCGCCGCATCCGATGATGCGTATATGCGGCAAACGCTTCGGGCGATGCCGTCGATGTCAACCGGCCAATCGGCACGGGGGTTTTTGTTGAGGTGCCCCTGAAATCAGACCCCACACACGCTTACCACTTTCTACTTACCGCGAGACATATCGTGGATCCTACCTGGGCGAAATGTCCGACGACAATAAACCCTTCGGCGATATATGCGCGCTTAAACAAAAAGCTGTACGACCCAAAATCCACCGAATCGGGGGTCGATTTCGTCAGGATCAATTTGAATAGCGATGGGAAGGGGACATGGTGGCATCACCATGACGAGGATGTCGACGCTGCCGCAATTCCTGTAAGAGTTGATAATAGCGTGTTTGATGCAGGCTCACTGTTTGTTAGAGATTTTGCGATCGAAGAGGAAACAAAAATTCGAAATATTGGCGATACAATACTATCGGCATGGTCGCTGATCCGCCAGGCCGCCGAGCTGCCCGACGAAGCGCAGGCGGAGCTTGTGCAATCACTCGTCGAGATGCGCTCGCAGCATCTCGGCATCTATCACCTGGACGACGAAGAGCGCGCGGCACTTGCCCGCAGCGGCGAAGACATGCGCCTCGGGCGCTTCGCATCTGACAAGGAGGTCGAGGAGACGTTCGCCCGCTACGGTGCGTGAGACTCCGCTACACCGCAACAGCCCGCGCGGAAACCGACGATATTCTCGCCCATATCGCCAACGACAACCCATCGGCAGCCGCCGCGGTTGGTGCCGCCATTAAAGCGGCCATTGCCCGGCTTCGCGATTTCCCCCGTATCGGGGCCGAAACGTAGGAAATTGGGGTCAGAGTGGCAAACCCGCTCTCGGCTGAGGTGTTCGATGCGCGGCCGGCGGAGGGCGGGTCTGCTCGCCTCTGAAGCGACGCTAAAATTGCCACATTCTGATGGTATCCTTTACGCAATCTGGATCGTGCGAGCGGGCGTTGGTGTCGAAGGGATGCCTGATATTATTTTGCAAATAGTTGGAGAAACAGCGGCTCCCGACGATGATGATGGGCGAGCCTGCAGGTCGCAAACCATCGTGTGCCGTCGCAACCATTGCGTGAATTTTCGCTGTATTTTTCTTGCAGATATCAGCAAGAACTGCTGGCGTTCGTTCAACGCACGGTTGTGCCCGTTCGCGGCCGCCGCGCTGACGCGCAAACCCGTCGCGCGGCCCATGACCGGCAGCGGCGTGTGCCGGCGCGGCCATTCCCTTCGCACAGCCTGGATGGCGAATTCGCCTGACCCGGGTATGATCGCAATCTTGTTGCCGATTAAGCCCAGGGGGAACGCCAGCCGATGCCCGACAGCCTGCCCGCGTTGAGCCTTGTCGCCGTGCCGGGGCGCCGGCAGCTCACCCTCGAGGTCGCGCGCGACGCTGAGCGGCGCGGGTTTTGCGGCCTCTACGTGCCGAGCATCTTCGGCAACATGGCGCAATCGACCGCGCTCGCGCTCGCCACCGAGCGCATCGTCTTCGGCACGGCGATCGCGCCGATCTATGCCCGCACGGTCGAGGATTTCGCCCATAGCGCGGCCTATATCCACGAGGTCTCGGGCGGGCGGTTCCGCTTCGGCATCGGCGTCGCCCACGCGCCCAGCCATCTGCGCATGGGGGTGAGCGCGGGCCGGCCGCTCGACGACATCCGCGGCTTTGTCGCCAAATTGCGCTCCTATGAGGGGATCGGCGCCTTGCCGCCGATCATTCTCGCCGCCCTCCGCCGGCGCATGGTCGCGCTCGCCGCCGAGATCGCCGATGGCCTGGTATTCGCCAATGCCAGCCGCTCGCACATGGCCGCCTCGCTCTCGGTCATCCCGGCGGCAAAGCGCGCCGACCCGGCTTTCCTTATCGCCAACATGATCCCAACCTGCATCAGCGATGACATCGAGGCGGCCAAGGCGGTCAACCGCCGCACCCTGACCCGCTATGTGATGCTGCCGAACTACCGCAATTACTGGAAGGAAGCCGGCTATATCGACGAGATGAGCGCGATCGAGAGCGCGATCGCCGCCGGGCGGCGCGACGATGTGCCGGGGTTGATGAGCGAGCGGTGGCTGGCCGATGCGACGCTGTTCGGGCCGGCCGCGTCGGTGCGCGACGGGGTCATGGCGTGGCGCGAATCTGGGATCACCACGCCGATCCTTGTGCCGTCCTCGGCGACCGGCAACCAGCTGAAGGCGGTCGAGGAAATTTTCGCCGCCTTTGCGTGACATGGGCGTGCCGTCAGATCGCTTCGTAACCGTCGCGCTGCCGGTTAAGCTGGAGCGCGATGAACACAACCGGGCGAGAGCACGCTGAACGCCGGCTGGCGGCGATCCTGGCCGCCGATGTCGCCGGATATTCGCGCCTCATTGGGACCGACGAGGAAGCAACCCTCAACACGCTGAGATCGATCCGGGCAGAGCTGATCGACCCGACGATCGCCGCGCATCGCGGCCGGCTGGTGAAGACCACCGGAGACGGGCTGCTCATCGAGTTCGCCAGCGTTGTCGACGCGCTGCGCTG
>JBGPTQ010000217.1:0-4654 GCA_041490725.1 Allostellaceae bacterium
CCCGCCGAGCGGGGAGAGGGAGGGACCCGCGTCAGCGGGAGGGTGAGGGGCTACCGGCGCCTCGCGCTCAGTTACCAGCTTTGCCATGTTCTGCGAGAATTCGGCGAGCAGGGCGCGCGCAACGTGGATCCCGCCGGCATTGGCGAAGGTTTCGAGCGGCCCGGTCACGTTGAAGCTGCCGGCGATCTTGAGCACCGTCACATCACTGCCGCTGGCGCTCACCACCCCCGAGGCCACCGCGCGCGACTGGCCGCGCCCGTCGATGCCGCGGCCCTCGATCGTACAGCGCCGCGCCTCGTGGTCATAGGCAAGCTTTGCCTCGCCGCGGAACACTGCGACGGTCGGGCCGAACTTGACCCGCACCGTGCCCTGATAGGCGGCGCCCTCGCCGGATGCGGTCAGGGTCGCGCCGGGAATGCACGAGGCGACGACCGCCGGGTCCGCCAAAAGCGGCCACACCAATTCGGGCGGCGATGGTATCGTGATTTCTTCGCTGAGCGAAATCATCGGGCGAAGCTAGACACAAGCGGCGGTGCTTGTCGATAAACGCGGGAGCAGGGATGCGGATCTTACAAATCGTGCTCTTTGTCGCCGTCGAGATCGGCCTCGCGGCGTCGTTTTCGGCCGATGCACAGCAGCCGTCACAGATCGCGCGCGTTGCCATCCTGTCGGACGAGAGCACGTCGCTCGGCGCGAAGTCGTTTGAACCGTTCGCGCAAGGATTGCGAGATCTCGGATATGTAGAAGGGCGGAACATGACGTTCGAGCGCCGTTACGCCAATGAGAACGATGAGATCCTTGCCGGGCTCGCCAGCGACTTGGTGCGCACTCAGCCAAACGTTATCCTTGCCATTGGCACGCCGGCAACCCGCGCGGCCAAGGTGTCGACCCAGACAATTCCGATCGTCTTTGCGCGGATCGCAGATCCGATCGGCTTGGGCCTCGTGTCTTCCCTTGCGCGGCCGGGCGGGAATGTTACCGGGGTCAGCCTCATAGCGACTGATATCGCTGCCAAATGGTTGGAATTTCTGGTCACGGCCGTTCCCGATGCCAAGCGTGTGGGGATCCTTTGGAATCCGGATTTCCCGGCCTCCGGCCCACAACTTAGAGAGATCGAACAGGCGGCGCGGCGCTTGAAGGTGCAAATCGTTCCAACCGGTGTGCAGCGCGTGGCAGATTTCGACCCGGCCGTTGCGGCGATGGTGGCGAAACACGTGACCGGCGTCGTCGTGCTGCCAAGCCCCATTTTTGCCGAGCATCCGGAATGGATTGCGGAACTCATTGCCAAGGCCCGACTCCCAGCAGTGTTTGGCCGAAGGGAGCAGGTCACGGCCGGCGGCCTGATGTCCTATAGTGCCAACTACCCGGACATGTACCGGCGCGCCGCAGCCTATGTGGACAAAATCTTGAAGGGCGCGAAGCCTGCCGACCTCCCAGTCGAGCAACCGACGAAGTTGGAATTGGTCATTAACCTCAAATCCGCGAAGGCGCTCGGCCTGACAATCCCGCAAATTCTACTGGGGCGCGCCGACGAGGTGATCGAATGAAGTGCCGGCCGTCGGCACCGATCGAGGAGGAATGACCATGGCGGCAGAAATCCGGCTCGGCGTGATCGTGCCGAGCGTCAACATCGTGGTCGAGGCATGGTATCCGCAAGTCGTGCCGGAAGGGGTCAGCGTCCATTTCGCGCGCATGCTGATGCCCGACGGCACCTCGCCCGAGCGGATCATCGAGATGGACCGCACCGACGGCGTGCATTCGATTCATCAGCTCGCGAGCTGCCGGCCGCATGCGGTCGCCTATGGCTGCACCGCATCGAGCATCGTGCAGGGCCACGAATTCGACGCGCGCCTGCGCGAGGAAATCCGGCGCATCACCGGCGTGCCGGGGACCAGCGCGACAAACAGCATCTTCACCGCCTGCGCCAGGCTCGGCCTCAAGCGGGTGACCGCGATCTCGCCCTACACGCAAGCGGTCGACGCCGCCGAGCATCGCTTCTTCGCCGAGGGCGGGGTCGAAACCATCGCCGGCGCGCATCTCGGCATCAGCGACGGGTTCCGCCTCGCCGAGCCGGCGCCCGAGGCGATCCTCGATTTCGCGCTCGGCGCCTGGGACCCGGCGAGCGACGGGATGATCATCGCCTGCCTCAATTTCCGCTCGCACCCGATCATCGACGCGCTGGAAGCGCGGATCGGCAAGCCGGTCGTCACCTCGACCCAGGCGGTTTTGTGGCACGTGCTGCGGCTCGCCGGGGTCGACACGCCGATCCCCGGCTACGGCCGCCTGTTGCGCGAATACTGATCGTCATCCCGGCGCAGGCCGGGATCCACTGTTCCGCCCGCTCATTCGCCGGATGTCTACGTAAGCGCCCGAGGCAACTCGAATGGGCTGTTACTAATCGAACCGTGGATCCCGGCCTTCGCCGGGATGACAGAAAAGCGCGTTTCTCGCGCCGACCATTGACCTGCCACTCGTGCTATCATCACGATGGTCAGAGCAACGATAGCGCGGCGCGGTTAAGGGAGGGCGTCATGGGCTGGCTCGATGGGCAGGTGGCGCTGGTGACCGGCGGCGGGTCCGGGATCGGCCGGGCGGTGGTCGCGCGCTTCATCGAGGAAGGCGCCCGAATCGGGGTCATGGAGCGGATTGCCACCCGGGCCGACCAGCTGCGCGCCGAATTTGGCGACGCGGTCATCGGCATCGCCGGCGATGTCTCCCGGCTCGCCGACAACAAGCGTGCCGTCGCCGAAACGGTGCGCGCCTTTGGCCGGCTCGACATTTTCGTCGGCAATGCCGGCGTGTTCGATGTTTATGCAAAGCTCGCCGACTTCGAGGACGACAAGCTCGCCCGAGCCTATGACGAGCTGTTCGGGGTCAACGTCAAGGGCGTCATCTTCGGCGCCAAGGCGGCCTTGCCGGAGCTGACGAAGACGGCCGGCTGCATGGTCTTTACCGCGTCGGTGGCGGGCTTCAACTCGGGCGGCGGCGGCGCCCTCTACACCGCCTCAAAGCATGCGGTGGTCGGGTTGATCCGGCAGCTGGCGGTCGAGCTTGGGCCGCATATCCGGGTGAACGGCGTCGCGCCGGGCGGCACGATGACCGATCTGCGCGGGCTGGTGTCGCTCGGCAACGACGACCGCTCGCCGTTCGCCGCTCCCGGCATGGCCGACCAGCTGCGCGCCCACAACCCGCTGCACATCGCGCTGGAGCCCGCGGACATCGCCGGTGCGTATGTCTTTCTCGCGTCGCGCAGCAACGCAAGGGGGATCACCGGCAGCATCGTCACGGTCGATGCCGGCGGCATGCTGCGCATGCCGCGTCCGCGCTGACCAGGGAGGCGCCCATGAATAGCGACATGAACCAGCTGGTCGACGCCGACCGCGGGCTGATCAGCCGGCGCATCTTCATCGAGCCCGAGATTTACGAGCAAGAGCTGCAGCAGATCTTCGCCCGCTGCTGGCTCTATCTGTGCCACGACAGCCAGATCCCGCTGCCGGGCGATTTTTTCACGACCTATATGGGTGAAGACCCGGTGCTGGTGGTGCGCGACAGCGACGGCACGGTGCACGCCTTTCTCAACGTCTGTCGCCATCGTGGCAATCGCCTCTGCCGCGCCGATGATGGCAATGCCGCCAGCTTCACCTGCGCCTACCACGGCTGGACCTACCGCAATGACGGGCAGCTCACCGGCGTGCCGTACCTCAAGGAAGCCTATCACGGCGAATTGGAGCGCGACCGCTGGGGCCTGGTGCCGGTGGCGCAGCTCGACAGCTACAAGGGCCTGTGGTTCGCCACCTTCGATGCGGAGGCGCCGCCGCTGCGCGAGTATCTCGGCGAGATGACCTGGTATCTCGACAGCTTTTTCGACCGTTGCGACGGCGGCATCGAAATCATCGGCGGCATGCACAAATGGATCGTGCCGTGCAACTGGAAGTTCCCGGCCGAAAACTTTGCCGGTGACGGGTATCACGTCCATTGGAGCCATCTCTCGGGGGTGCAGACCGGATCGGGCGGCGATTTCCGCGTCAAGCCGGATGCGGAAGGCCGGGCCCTATCTCCCGGCAACGGCCACAGTGCCATGATGGCCGGTCCCGACACGGCAGCTGACCTGCCAAACCCCGAAATCCAGGCTTATGAGGCGCGGATCCAGCCCGAAATTCAGCGCCGCCTCGGGCCGCGAATGCGCCGGGGGAAGCCGGTCGCCGCCACGGTATTTCCCAATCTATCGATCCTGCGACCGACCTCGCGGACGCTTCGGGTGTGGCACCCGCGCGGCCCCGACAAGACCGAAATCTGGGCCTGGGCCTATGCCGACAAGGCGGCGCCGCCCGAAGTCAAGGAAGCGATCCGCCTCGCCGGCATACGCGTTTTCGGCCCGTCCGGTACCTTCGAGCAGGACGACATGGACAATTGGCAGGGCTGCACCCAAACGGGGCGCGGTGTCGTTGCGCGCCGCTATGCGCTGAACTACGCAATGGGCTTGGGACACGAGCGTTTCGACGCGGATTTCGCGGCGCTTGCCAGCGAATACCGCTACAGCGAATCGAACCACCGCGGGTTTTACCGGCGCTGGGCCGAGCTGATGGCGGCGCCGAACGGGGCCGGAACCGGGGCCTGACAATCCGGTTTAAGTCATGTATGCGATCTCATTACA
>JBGPTQ010000218.1:0-4640 GCA_041490725.1 Allostellaceae bacterium
CTCAACCGCAAGGCGCTTGCCTTCCTGCGTCTCGCATCAATCCGCCTGATGCTTCGAAAACTATGCAACCCCGCATAACGTTCCCGGACAGACTCTAAGAATAAAGCCCCGGCCGTCGCCGGCCGGGGCTTTGTACGCTCGGGCGGAGCGCAGGCTCCGTCGGTATTGTTTCTCCCGGCTATTCGGCCGCCGCTTTCACCGGCGCCAGGTCGTAGCGATCCATGGCGAGCTCGATCGCCTCGTCCCAGCCCTTCTGGCGGACGTCGAACTGCACCGCGTCGGGGCCGAGATACTTCAGGTTGACCCCGACCATTTCGCCCTGCCCGGCCGGCCGAGGCTCGCGCCTTTCCATCGGCACCGGCGCGACATTGGCGGCCTTCAGCTCCTTCGCCGTCGCATCGATGTTGTCGACCTGGAAGCCGATGTGGTGGATGCCGCGCAGGTCGGAGCTTTGCCCCGGCCCGAGTTTCGGCGCGTCGCCCGTGCCATATTTCAGAATGGCGAAATAGATGTAGCCGTCGCTGAGCCACACGCCCTTGTCGCCGGTGTCGGTGGGGCGGCGATACAGCTCAGTCAGGCCGAAATGCGTTTTGTAGAATTCCGCGGTCTTCACCGGATCGTCGGTCACCAGCGCGATATGCTTGATGCGAGCCATCCGCCATCCTCCCTCGATGCGCGCTTGCCGCAAGCGCGGATGCTGCTGTGTAGGCTTTCGCCGCCGCGAGCGTCAAGCGGCCACCGCGAATCACTGGCCTCTATCGGCCCTTCGGCGGATGGGCGCGAACGAATTCCTCGTTGACGTCAGCCCCCCAGCCGGGACCGGTCGGCAACAATAGTTCGCCGTTCTCGATGACCGGCGGATGGGTGACGATCTCGTCCTTCCAGGTCACGTCATCGATGTCGATCTCCATGATCTTGAAGTTCGGCACGACAGCCGAGAAATGCGCGCTGATCAGACTGCCGAGATGGCCGTTGAAATTGTGCGGCGCGACATTGACCTCGTAGCTATCGGCCAGTGACGCAATCTTGACCGATTCGAGGATGCCGTTCCAGGCCACGTCGATGATCGCGTAATCGACGGCCTGTTGCTCGAAATACGGCCGGAACTGACGCCTTCCATACAGCGACTCGCAGGACGAGATCGGCGTCTTCGCCGAGCGCCGGATCAGCGCCAGCCCCGCCGGGTCGTAGAGGTCGATCTCCAGCCAGGCGAGGTCGAGCGGTTCCAATGCCCGCGCCAGCTTTACATAGCCGTCGATCTTGTAATTGAAATTGGTGTCGAGAAAGAGGCCGACCTCAGGCCCGGCGCCTTCGCGGAACGCGGCGAGCTGGTTGTAGGCCGCGTCGACGATCCGCTTGTCGATGTTGAGCTCGGGATAGCCTGGGGCGGCATTGGTGCCGGGGCCGTGGATATAGGGTTTCGGGCCGTCGAAACGGATGATGTTGGTCTTGAGGCCCTTGAAGCCCTTGCGCTTGACCTCGGCGCCGAGGCGGACAATGTCGTCGAGCGAGCGCACCGGGTCGACCCCGGCCCACTCCCGGATGCGCTCGCCGTGGCGCGCCCGGTAGGTGCCGCAATGCGACCAATAGAGCAGGAGGCGATCGCGGATCGGGCCGCCGAGCATTTCATAGACCGGCACCCCCAGCGCCTTGGCCTTGATGTCGACGAGCGCATTCTCGATCGCGCCGATCGCCTGGGCGTTGAGGCCGCCCGCCGCCTGCCGCGTCGCCGCGTAGAGCAGCGCCGAGATGCGCTCGACCGGGCGCGGGTCCAGGCCGACAATGCGCTCGCCCATCTTGCGGATAACGCCGGTGAGGCCCTGCGCGCCATAGCCTTCCATGTATTCCGACCAGCCGACCAGCCCATCGTCGGTGGTGATTTTCAGAAAGGAATTGACCCGCCAGCCGGCGTCGCAGTGCAGATCTTCGATCTTGGCGATTTTCATCGCGTTGGCCTCACGTTTCAGAGCGAGAAGTTCGCAACCTCAGCCTGCATTGTCATTGCGAGGAGCGGAGCGACGAAGCAATCTCGATGAACAGAGCGCACCCAGCACGAGATTGCTTCGCTTCGCTCGCAATGACATCCAATTACCCCCGCTCCGCGATCTCGGCGAGCACAGGTTCGAGATAGGACAGGAACCGGGCCGGGTTCTCGCTCATCGGGAAATGGCCGAGCTCTTTCATGATCGTGACCCGGGCGCCGGGTATAGCGCGCGCCACCACCAGCGTGTCCTCGGGGGTGCAGGAATAATCGTACTCGCCGGTCAGCAGATAAAGCGGGCACCGCGCGGTATCGATATGGCCCAGTTCGGCTCGGACATCGCCGTCGATGCCGTAAAAAAAGAGATCGCCTTTGAACACACCCGGCCCGCCTTGCATGTAGTGCCACAGGGTCTCCCAGCGCTCGGATACCGGGGCCTGCGGCGCGACCAGCCCCGACACCACGCCGGCGGCCACCTCGCCGCCGTGCACATCGGGGCGATGGAGCCAGCTGGTGTCATAGTAGGGATCGACATGCGCCGAGCTTTCCAGCCCGATCAGGGCGCGGAAGGCGCCGACGTGGCGCAATGCCAGATGTAAGACGACCCGGCCGCCGATCGAGCAGCCCATCACGACCGGCCGATCGAGGCCGAGCGCGGCGACAAACGCCATGATGATGCCGGTATAGGAATCGGCGGTCAGCCGGTATTCCTCGCCCTCCCAGCCTGATGGCGGCGAGGATTTGCCGTGCCACGGCAGGTCGAAGGCGATGACCCGGAAGCGGTCGGTGACCGCGGCGGCGTTCAGCAGCCCGCGATACTGGCGTCCGTCCGCGCCGGCGGTGTGCAGGCAAACCAGCGGGATGCCCCCCTCTGGTCCAACTGGGCCGGCGCTTTCGAAATAAATGCGGTAATGGCGGCCCGCGTAATCGAGGTGGAGGTAACGCCCGACGATCGGCTCGACCGCGGCCCTCATCGCGCCGCCTCCAGCCGCAGGCACGCGAACAGCGCCTTGAAATAGAGAAGGTGCGACATCAGCGGATGGAGGTCTCCCGTGACCCGCAGCTCCTTGCGCTTCACAAAGGCGAACAGATCGTGGTCGCCGGGCGGCGGGTCGGCCGCCAGAAAGCGCTGCCAGATCGCGGCATCGCCCGATATCGCAAAGTCAGCCGACGGGGTGACGAACGGGCCCTGCCGCAGCTCAATGACCTGGCCGTCGAGAATGCGCAGCAGAAAAATGTCGTCGCCGATATTCAGCTGGCAAATCGCATTCAGAGTGCGGCCGCGCCGCAGCAGCACGGGGTCGCCATTCACCGCCTCCGCCAAGCCGGCCATCCGTGCCGCGATCCCGCCGCGATGGTCCGCCTCGATCGTGCCGGCCATGGACCCTCCGTGATTTAACGCATCATGCGCCGGCCGGGCGCCGCGGCTCAACACGCTTGACTTTTGCGTGATGGAACCTAATTTCGACCAGTCGTATCGACCAATCAACATTGTGGGACAAATGGCAATGCAGGGTCATCGCAAGGGCTTCCGCGAAGATGCCGTCGCCTTTCGGCCCGATGATTCCGGTCAAATGCTGCGCGAAGTGCAAGCTTCGGAGGCCAAGACCCATCTGCCGCAATTGCTCGACGAGGTCGAGCGCGGCGTTACCATCGTGATCACGCGCCATGGCCGGCGCATCGCCCGGCTGGTTCCGGAGGCACAGCGCCGGCAGCAGGAGATCGACGCGGCGATCGACAACATTAAGGCATTGGGAAGGCAGATCAGGGAAGAAGCCGGTGGTGCGACTGTTGAGGAGATTCTTGCGTGGCGGCATGAGGGGCACAAATATTAATGCCCTTCGCCATCGATGCTTCGGTCGTGGCGGCATGGGCGCTTGAGGAGAACCATAGCGTCGCTGACGCTGCAGCTCGGCGGCTTCGAAGCGACTCTGCCATCGTGCCCGGTTTGTGGTGGTACGAGCTGCGAAATGTGCTCGTGATCGCTGAGCGGCGGCGGCGATTAACGGAGCATCGGACGACGGAATTTCTATCCCATATCGCCCGATTAGCGATCGTCCTCGAACAATCGTCCGATGAAGCCGCCGTGCTCGCTCTCGCCCGTCGTCACCGTCTGACCGTCTACGACGCCGCTTATCTCGAATTGGCGATACGCAAAGCGTTGCCGCTCGCAACCCTCGACACAGCGCTGATGCGAGCGGCTCGCGCCGAGTCCGTGCCGCTGGTCGGCGACGACCTGGCCTAGCGCGGCGGTTAACGCCGTTCGCCGCCGTGCTTGCCAAATCCCCCGGCTGGCCTTACCTAGTCCAGGCGTAACCCTCACGCAGGGCTGCGGCACCCTTCTATGGGGAGCCGCTCCGGTGTCGGCGTAAGCCGATCTTCTCCTGCGGCGGCATAACCGGAAAGGAAATAGAGACATGGCATTGCCTGAATTCACGATGCGCCAGCTCCTCGAAGCCGGCGTGCATTTCGGCCATCACACGCGGCGCTGGAACCCGAAGATGTCGCCCTACATCTTCGGCATCCGCAACAACATCCACATCATCGATCTCGAACAGACCGTGCCGCTGCTCCGGCAGGGGATCGAGGCGATCCGCGAAGTCGTCGCCGGCGGCGGGCGGGTGCTACTGGTCGGCACCAAGCGCCAGGCGCAGGACGC
>JBGPTQ010000219.1:0-4640 GCA_041490725.1 Allostellaceae bacterium
AGCAGCACTTCGCCTTCGTCCGCCGAGTCGAGGACGGCGCCCTCGCTGAGCGCGGCGGCAAAAATCTCGCCCTGGGTGCGCAGCGACTCGATCTGCTGCCCGATCAGGGTCGCCTCGAATTTGCCGAGATAGAGAAAGCCGACAGCGAGAAGCGCCAGCGGCAAGACGTTGACGGCAACGATGCGCCGCGTCAGCGGCGATACCGAGGGCCAGCGGAACCGGCGCGGCCGGACCCCATCGGTCCGGACATCGATCCTCGACCGCCCCCGGGATTCGCCGTCCGAGGACCACCCGCCGTCGGCTCCCGGGCGGGCAGATGGCGGTTCGGGCGGTTGCGTCGGCGGCGCCGTCGCTTCAGCGGTCGCGGTATCGATAACCGACGCCATAGAGGGTTTCGATCTGCGCGAATTCCGCATCGATGGCTTTGAACTTCTTGCGTAGACGCTTGATGTGGCTATCGATCGTGCGGTCATCGACATAGATGTGCTCGCCATAAGCCGCATCCATCAGCTGGTCGCGGTTTTTGACATGCCCCGGGCGCTGGGCCAGCGATTTGAGGATCAGGAACTCGGTGACGGTCAGCTCGACCGGCTGGCTGCGCCAGGTGCACACGTGGCGGGCCGGATCGAGCGTCATCTGACCGCGGACGACGACCGGCTCGCCCTGGCCCTCCTCGCGCTCGCGCGCCAGCTCGCCGCGGCGGATCAGCGCGCGAATGCGCTCGATCAAGAGGCGCTGCGAAAACGGCTTCTTGATGTAGTCGTCGGCGCCCATGCGCAGGCCGATCAGTTCGTCGACCTCGTCGTCTTTCGATGTCAGGAAGATCACCGGGATGTGGCTGTGGCGCCGCAGCTGGCTGAGCAGCACCATCCCGTCCATCCGCGGCATCTTGATGTCGAGCACGGCGAGATCGACCGGTTGCGCGGTCATTCCCCTGAGCGCCTCGGCCCCGTCACTGTAGCAGCGGACCGCAAATCCCTCGGCCTCGAGGGCCATCGACACCGAGGTCAGGATGTTGCGGTCGTCATCGACGAGAGCAATCGTGTTGGTCACGGATGCGTCCCCCAAAAAACCGCGCTGCGCCCCCAGCGCACCGCCGACGCGGATTGTCTCGCGCTAAATATGGCCGCTCGGCGGCAAACACCAAAGGGCGCCAGCAATGCCATTCAGCCGCGGCCATCCCCGCCTGATGATGTAACCTGCCGGCCGTCGCTGCCGGCGCAGTATGATTTTGCGAAATTACATGATGCACAAATTCTTCTATTCGGGGCGGGATTGCCGCGCGGCGATCGCGTTCACTGATGGCCATCACTAACGGCGAGGATTGGGGCGTTGCGGCGCGGCGCCTGATGCGCAGCCGCGACCATGCCGCGCTTGCCACCAGTCTTGCCGGCCGTCCCTATGTCTCGCTCGTCGCGAGCGCTTGCGAGCTCGATGCGAGACCGCTCCTGCTGCTGTCCGATCTCGCCCAGCATACACAGAACCTGCTCGCCGACCCGCGGGTCTCGCTGCTGTTCGAAGGCACCGGCGACCATCCCGACCCGCTCGCCGGGCCGCGGCTGACGCTGCTCGGCCGGGCCCAGCGCTGCGGCGATCCCAGCGGCGATCCCAGCGGCGATATCCGGGCCGCCGCCCGCTTCGCCGCGCGCCACCCAGGAAGCACGGGCTATGCCGGCTTTGCCGATTTCCACCTCTACCGGGTTGCCATCGAGCGCGGCCACCTCGTCGCCGGCTTCGGCCGCATCGCCTGGATCGAGGCCGCGGATCTGCGCTTTGCCGCGGAGGCCTCCGCCCTTGCCGAGGCCGAAGCGGAGATCGTCGCGCATATAAATGCCGATCACCCCGAGGCGGTCGCCCTCTATGTCGAGCGCCTCTTGGGGCACCCCCGCAATAGCTCAACCGGCGCGGGCTGGCGGATCACCGGGATCGACCCCGAAGGGCTGGATCTGCGCCGACCAATGGAAACCGGCGGCGCGACCGCGCGGCTCGATTTTGCCGAGCCGGTGCTGACCCCGGCCGCCGCGCGCCGCGCGCTTGTCGCCCTCGCCGGGAAAGCCCGCAACGCCGCGCCGAGCCCCTAGCCGGCTCGCCGGCCCTACCGGCGGGTTCACCGCAATCGGTTTGCTTGCCGGGGCAACCCCGCCGGGTTTATCGTGCCGCCCAATCTTTGGGCTAGCGCACGGGCGCGGCTTAGCGCATGCCCGGCGACGATGGAGGAAGGCTTGGACCAGGCGGAAAAATGGTCGGCGGCGCACACACCCCGCTTCGGCCTCGGCGAGCAGGGGATGCACCATCTCGGCACCGTGCATTGGAACCTGACCGCGCCCTATCTTTATGAGCATGCGGTGCGGCGGCGCGAGGGCCAGCTCGGGTTCGGCGGCAGCTTTGTCGTGGACACCGGGCAGCACACCGGCCGCTCGCCCAAGGACAAATACATCGTCAACGAGCCGGGGACAAAGGACACGGTCTGGTGGGGCGACATCAACCAGCCGATCGAGGCGGCGCGCTTCGCCAGCCTGCAGCAGCGGATGCTGGCTTATCTGCAGGGCCGCGAGCTGTTCGTCCAGGATCTCTATGCCGGCGCCGACCCGGAATACCGGCTGCCGGTTCGGGTGATCACCAACGGCGCCTGGCACAGCCTGTTTTCGCGCAACATGTTCATCCGGCCGGCGCCGGCCGAGCTGCCGGATTTTGAGCCGGCCTTTACGATCCTGCATGCGCCGGCCTTCCGGGCGATACCGGAACTCGACGGGATCCGCTCGGAGACCTTCATCCTGGTCAACTTCGCCACCGGCTTCGTCCTGATCGGCGGCACCCGCTATGCCGGCGAGATCAAGAAGTCGGTGTTCGGCTATCTCAACTTCGTGTTGCCGACGCGCGACGTGTTGCCGATGCATTGCTCGGCCAATGTCGGGCCCAAGGGCGACGGCGCGATTTTCTTCGGCCTCTCGGGCACCGGCAAGACGACCCTGTCGGCCGACCATTCGCGCACCCTCATCGGCGATGACGAGCATGGCTGGAGCCCGAAGGGGATCTTCAATTTCGAGGGCGGCTGCTACGCCAAGGTGATCAACCTGTCGCCGACCGCGGAACCCGAGATCTATGCGACGATCACCCGGTTCGGGACGGTGCTGGAAAACGTCGTGCTCGACCGGACCCGGATGCCCGATGTCGATGATGACAGCCTCACTGAAAACACCCGGGCCTGCTATCCGCTCGACTTCATCCCCAATGCCGACCCGCATGGCATGGCGCCGCACCCGAAGAACGTCATCATGCTGACCTGCGACGCGTTCGGGGTCATGCCGCCGATCGCCAAGCTGAGCGCCGAGCAGGCGATGTACCATTTCCTGTCGGGCTATACGGCGCAGGTGGCCGGCACCGAGGTCGGGCTGGGCAAGGAGCCGCGGGCGGTGTTCTCGACCTGCTTCGGCGCCCCGTTCATGCCGCGCCATCCCTCGGAATACGCCACGATGCTGGGCGAGCGGATCGCGCGCTACAAGGCCGATTGCTGGCTCGTCAATACCGGCTGGTCGGGCGGCGCCTATGGGGTCGGCAAGCGCATGGCGATCGCCCATACCCGTGCGCTCTTACGCGCCGCGCTCGACGGCAGCCTCGCCGGGGTGCCGATGCGCCAGGACCCCAATTTCGGGTTCCTGGTGCCCGAGAGCTGCGCCGACCTCCCGACCAATGTGCTCGACCCGCGCGGCACCTGGCCCGACAAGCGCGCCTATGACGAGGTCGCGCGCAGCCTGCGCGGCCGGTTCGAGCACAATTTCACCGAGTTCGAGCCGTTCGTCGGGAGCGAAGTCAAGCGCGCCGCGATAAGGGCGGCGGCCTAGCAGGAGAATCCCTCTCCCCCAATGGGGGAGAGGGTAGGGTGAGGGGGCGAACTGCCAGCGATGCGAATACCCTCACCCGGCCGGCGCGTCGCGCCGCCCACCCTCTCCCGCACTGCGGGAGAGGGAAATCAGTGCCGCAGGAAGTAGATCCGGCGCAGTTGCTCGCGGAAGCTGGCGCTCGCCTCGATCGCGGCGTGGAAATCGCCTTCGCCCAGGACATAGGCCTCGAGCGGATCGGCGGCGATCACCGTCGCATTGCGCCGCTCGCCGCTCATCAGCGCCAGCTCGCCGAAGAACTCGCCGGGGCCGAGCCGAGCAACCTCGGCGCCCGAGCGCTCGACCCGGACCTCCCCTTCGGAAACCAGGAACAGCTCGTGGCCGACCTCGCCCTCGCGAATGATGATCTCGCCCGGCATGTAATGGCGCTTGGTCATGTGTTCGGCGATGTGGGTCAGCTCGGTCGGGGTCAGGTTCTTGAACCCCTCGACCCCCTTCAGGAACTCGCAGATGCGCAGCGCGTCGTTGAGCATGATATCCGAAACGATCCGGCCATCGACCATGTGAACGAGGCGGTCGGCCAGCTCGATAATCCGGTGGTCATGGGTCACCATGACGATCGCGGTGCCCTCTTCGACGGTCAAATCCTTGAACAGGCGGACGACATTGCGGGTCGACTCGGGATCGAGGGCGGCGGTTGGCTCGTCGGCCAGGACCAGCCTGGGGCGGTTGGCAAGCGCGCGCGCGATCGCCACCCGCTGCCGCTGTCCGCCCGACAGCGCGCGCGGCTTGTAGTCGGTA
>JBGPTQ010000220.1:0-4626 GCA_041490725.1 Allostellaceae bacterium
AGCGCGATGTACCAACCAAAGAGAAAGCTCTCGATCAGGCCGAGAAAAAAGCTCCGCCAGCTCAAAAGCGTGAAGCCGGGCAGGAAGATTTCCAGAAATGCGTGCTGGACCGGTAGACCCGGCAATAACAAATAGCCGAGTATGCAGATGATGTACGAGACCACAAAAAAGCCGCTCAGGCCAAGGCCGAAGGCGACGATCGGGATGCTCCGTAAATCTGATTCGCTGTGCCGTTGCACGGCGGGCGATCCGGTCGGGCTGGATGTTTGACTCATCGCTGTTACTCCCGTTCGGTTGCGGACGCAGCTACATCATCCCCATCCCCATTGGGCCGGACATCAACTCGTCGGCTGTCTTTTTCTGCTCGTCGCTGAGGGCGGCATAAAGCGAACCGACCGCCGCCTTGTATTTCCGCATCGTATCGAGACGCGCGGTCAGCGCTTGTTCGCGCGCTGCAAGCTTGTCCGGGAGCGTCGTTGCCGCGCTCCCCGCCATCATCCCGCCCGCCATCATCCCGCCCGGCATCTCCATCATGGTCTTGGCGTTCGCCCGCATCACATCGGCGAGCGCATTCCACGGGGGCTGCTGGGCCTCGGTGATCTTGAGCTCGGTCTTGAGGAAGGCGATTCGCCCCTCGACGTGGCGGGCCATCATCGCGCCCATCTGGCCCATCGCGCCCTGGCCCATCATCATGTCCATCATGCCCATCATCGGCATGCCGCCGCCCCCCGGCATCATGCCGCCGGGCATCCCTTGGGCCATCCCGCTCATCGGCATGCCGCCGCTGCCCGGCATCATGCCGCCGGGCATGGTCTGGGGCGTCGGCGCTGCTTGCGCGTGACGCTCCTCATGGCTCGCCGGTTGAGCCAAAGCGGAGGACGCGAGGAAAGCTGTCATCACGGCGATCGCGACAGTGCTTTTTCTGTGATTCATCTTGGCGACCTCGATCTATGGTGCGGCGGAATATCGCGCGGCCGCGGCGCGCGATCATTGACGTGGATCAACCACAGTCCTCAGCTATAGCCGGCATAAGGGATTGCGGCTTGGTGCCTCGCCGCGTCTCGCTCGCCCGAATTTTCCTGAGGGACAAGCGCGCAATGGCAGCTACCGAGCCCGCTTCTCATGGTTCCGGTCTGCACGACCACGATACCGCCTCGCCGCGGACGGCGACCGACCCGGTCTGCGGCATGAGCGTCGATCCGGCGACGGCGCGCCACCGCACCGAGCATGCCGGCAAACAATATTTCTTCTGCGGGGCGCGCTGCCTTGCGCGATTTACCGCCGAGCCCGGACGCTTTGTCGGCGTCGCCAAGCCGGCAATCCCGGTCGGGCCGGCAAAGGCGCTGTGGACCTGCCCGATGCACCCGCAGATCGTCCGGGACGAACCCGGCTCGTGCCCGATCTGCGGCATGGCGCTCGAACCCATGATTCCGACCGGGGAGGATGGCGAAAATCCCGAGCTTCGCGATATGACGCGGCGCTTCTGGGTCGCGGCGGCGCTGTCGGCTCCGTTGCTGGCGATTGCCATGGCCGAGCATATCGACAAGTCGATGCTCGACGCCGTCCTGGCGCCGCGGCTGAACGTTTGGGTCCAGGTGATCCTTGGCACCCCGGCGGTGGCGTGGGCGGGCGCACCGTTTTTCCAGCGCGGCTGGCAGTCGGTGATCAACCGCCAACTCAACATGTTCACCCTGATCGCGCTCGGTACCGGCGTCGCCTACCTCTACAGCCTGGTCGCGGCGCTCATCCCCGGCATCTTCCCGGCATCCTTCCGCGCCCCCGAGGGCGGCGTCCCGCTCTATTTCGAGGCGGCGGCGGTCATCACGACCCTGGTGCTACTCGGCCAGGTGCTTGAATTGCGCGCGCGCTCGCAGACCAACAGCGCGATCCGCGCCCTCTTAGACCTCGCGCCCAAACACGCGCGCCTGGTGCGGGACGACGGCACGGAAGAGGACGTCGCGCTCGAATTGGTCGTCCCCGGCCAGCGCTTGCGGGTGCGCCCGGGCGAGAAGGTGCCGGTCGACGGCGTCGTCGACGACGGCCACAGCGCGGTCGATGAATCGATGATATCAGGCGAGCCGCTGCCGGTCGAAAAATCGCCGGGCGACAAGGTCACCGGCGCCACGGTCAACGGCACCGGCAGCTTTGTCATGCGCGCCGAGCGGGTCGGCAGCGACACCCTTCTGGCTCAGATCGTCCATATGGTCGCCGAAGCGCAGCGCTCGCGCGCCCCGATCCAAAAGCTCGCGGATACCGTTTCCGGCTGGTTCGTGCCGGTGGTCATTATCATCGCAATCGTGGCGTTTGTTGCCTGGTCGTTGTTCGGCCCGCCGCCGGCGATGGGCTTCGCGCTGCTCAACGCCGTCGCGGTGCTGATCATCGCCTGTCCGTGCGCGCTCGGCCTCGCGACCCCGATGTCGATCATGGTCGGCACCGGGCGCGGCGCGCGCCTCGGCGTCTTGGTCCGCAACGCCGAGGCCCTCGAACTGATGGAGAAGATCGACACCCTGGTCGTGGATAAGACAGGCACCTTGACAGAGGGGAAGCCGCGTCTCGTCGGCGTCACGCCGATCGGCGGGTTCGACGAGAACGAATTGCTGCTTCTCGTCGCCAGCCTCGAACGCGCCAGCGAGCATCCGTTGGCATCAGCGATCGTCAAGGGGGCCGAGGATCGCGGCCTCAAGCTCGTCGGTGCGTCCGAATTCAGCGCCGAGACCGGCAAGGGCGTGGTCGGGACGGTTGATGGCAAGCGCGTCGTGGTCGGCAACAAGGCTCTGTTCGACTCGCTCGCGATCGACCCGGACGGCCTGCCCGAGCAAGCGGATGTATTGCGCAAGGATGGTCAAGGCGTGATGCTGATCGCGGTTGATGGCCGCGCCGCCGGGCTGGTTGCCGTCGCCGATCCGATCAAGGAGAGCGCAATCGGCGCGTTGCGGGCGCTGCGCGACCAGGGCATCCGCGTGGTGATGCTGACCGGCGACAGCCGGGTGACGGCCGATGCGGTCGCTCGCAAGCTCGGCATCGATGATGTGGTCGCCGAAGTGCTGCCGGATCAGAAAGCCTCGGTGGTGAAGAAATTCCAGGATGAAGGCCGGTTCGTCGGCATGGCCGGCGACGGCATCAACGACGCCCCGGCATTGGCCCAGGCGCAGATCGGCATCGCGATGGGCACCGGCGCCGATGTCGCGATGGAAAGCGCCGGCGTGACCCTGGTGAAGGGCGATTTGCAGGGCATCGTCCGCGCCCACCACCTCAGCCGCGCGACCATGCGCAACATCAGGCAGAACCTGTTCTTCGCCTTCGTCTTCAATGCGCTCGCGGTGCCGATCGCGGCGGGTGCGTTCTATCCGCTGTTCGGGCTGCTGCTCAACCCGATGATCGCCAGCGCGGCGATGAGCCTCAGCTCGGTCACCGTCGTCGGCAACGCGCTGCGGCTGCGCCACAGCCGGATTTGAACTCCTCCTGGGGTGTCCTCTACGTCGGAAGCGAGTTTCGCCTGACGGGTTCGATAGCGAAAGCAAGCATGGAAAATTTCACGCCTCTATCCGCCTTGATCGGCGGTGCATTGATCGGGGTGTCGGCCGTCATCCTATGGGTGGTGGACGGGCGTGTCGCCGGGGTCAGCGGGATCGTCGGCGGGCTCGCCAATCCGGCAGAGGGCGGTGCCGGATGGCGGATCTCGTTTCTGCTCGGCTTATGTGCCGCTCCGCTGGTTTTTTGGACGGCAGAGGGCGGACTCCCTTCGATCACGATCACCTCGTCGCTCCCGCTACTTGCGGCCGGCGGGCTTCTTGTCGGCTTCGGCACCCGCCTGGGCGGCGGCTGTACCAGCGGACACGGGGTGTGCGGCGTGGCCCGCCTATCGCCGCGCTCGCTGGTTGCGACCTTGGTCTTTATGGCGGCGGGATTTGCCGCAACATTCGTCGTGCGTCACCTCGTGGGAGCTTGAGCGGCCATGAAGCAGTCGTTCGCAGCCTTGGTGGCGGGCCTCCTATTCGGCCTCGGCCTTGTCGTGTCGCACATGATCGATCCGGCGAAAGTGCTGGCGTTTCTCGATATCGCCGGCAGCTGGGACCCGAGCCTCGCCTTTGTGATGATCGGCGCGATCCCGGTTGCCGCGATCGGGTTTCGCGCCACTCGGGGACGCCATGCCCCCTTACTCGACACGCAATTTCACGGCCCGAGCCGCACCCGGGTCGATGCGCCGCTGGTCATCGGCTCCGCCCTGTTCGGGGTCGGGTGGGGCCTTGTCGGATTTTGCCCGGGCCCGGCATTGGCCTCGCTGGTCCTCGGACGGTGGCAGAGCTGGGTCTTTGTCGCCGCGATGCTGGTCGGCATGATCGGATACCGCTTTCTCGATCGCGCCAGCGGCCTGTTCTTCCGCCGCTATTCCACCTTCATCTCGCCGAGATAGGCTTCGCGGATCATCGGGTTGCGGCGTAATTCGGCGGCGGCGCCGCTCAGCACCACCTGGCCGGTTTGCAGCACATAAGCGCGATGTGCGATCGACAGCGCCATATTGGCGTTCTGCTCGACCATGAAGATCGTGGTGCCCTGGCGGTTGATCGTCTGGATGATATCGAAGACCTGCTCGACCAGAACCGGCGACAGCCCCATCGAGGGCTC
>JBGPTQ010000221.1:0-4614 GCA_041490725.1 Allostellaceae bacterium
ACCGGCAGCCCCGATATCGGCGGCTCGCGCGCCTCGATGGCGCTGATGGCGGCCGAAACCTTCGGCGTCGACTACAGCCAGGTGCGCGCGATCGTCGCCGATACCGCCTCGATCGGCTACACCCATGTGACCGGCGGCTCGCGCGTCACCTTCGCGACCGGCACCGCGGTGGTCAACACCTGCAAGAAGCTCGTCGACGATTTGCGCGCCCGCGCCGCGATGATCTGGGGCGTCGATGTCGAGGGGGTGATCTGGGAGGACGGCCACGCCAAGCCGGCGAGCAGCAATGTCGGCGATTTCCCGCCGCTGTCGTTGAAGGAGATCGCCGGCAAGGCGGGGTTGACCGGCGGCCCCTTGACCGCCGCGGCCTCGGTCAATGCCGGCGGCGTGGCGCCCGGCTTTGCCACCCAGTTCTGCGATGTCGAGGTCGATCCCGAGACCGGCAAGGTCACCGTGCTGCGCTTTGTCGCCGCCCAGGATGTCGGCCGCGCGATCCATCCGAGCTATGTCGAGGGGCAGATCCAGGGCGGGGTGACCCAGGGCATCGGCTGGGCGCTCAACGAAGAGTACATCTACGACACGAAGGGGCGCCTCGATAACGCGGGGTTCCTCGATTACCGATGCCCGGTCGCCTCCGACGTGCCGATGATCGAGACGGTGCTGATCGAGGTGCCGAACCCGGCGCACCCGTTCGGCGTCAAGGGGGTGGGCGAAGTCAATATCGTGCCGCCGATGGCGGCGATCGCCAATGCGATCGATAGCGCGATCCACCGCCGCCTGACCGAGCTGCCGATGTCGCCGCCCAAGGTGCGCGCCGCTCTCGACCACGGCTCGGCGGGATAAGCGCGGTGGCCGCCACTCCCGCACGGGTCGTTCTGTCGAGCGGCTTCAGCCGGCGCTATACCGGCGGTGTGCGGGAGTTCGCGGTCGAGGCGAAGACCTTGCGCGACGTGATCAAGACGCTCGACAAGCTGTATCCCGGCCTCGGCGAGCATCTCGAGGAGGAAACCACCGTCGCGATCGACGGCGAGATCCATGAGGTCGCCTACTACCAGCCGATCCGCCAGGGCTGCGAGGTCTTCTTCATCCCCAAGCTCGAAGGCGGCTGAGAGCGGTTTTCAACTCTGCCAATCAATTGGGGAGCGGTCTGATCGTCGTCCCGGCGCAGGCCGGGACCCACTTCCGCTGTGGATACCGGCCTTCGCCGGTATGACGCGACGGAATTGACCTTCCCGATTTGGCGGCTACTGGCCCGCCGCCAGCCGCTCGGCGGCTTCCTTGGTGATGCTCAGATCGGCGTGCTTCTTGACGTCGACCGCGGTGCGGATAAATCCCAGGTTTTGCTGCAGATCGACGTTCGCCTGCAAGGCGTCGAGATCGGGCAGCGCGGCCGGGTCGCGGTAATAATCCTGTTTGGTGAATGCCCAGCCCTCGAACAGCGACGGCTTCTGTTTGGTGACCTGCGCAATCAGCGCCACCGCCTCGGCGTGATGGGCGGGGTCCGAGAGATAGCGGAGCGCGCGCAGGTAATCCTCCATGAAATCGACCATCGCGGCGCGGTGCGCCGCCAGGAAGCCGGCGCGCGCGACGCGGACGATCATCTGGCTGCGGCCGATCGCCTCGACCTGGGTGAATAGCGGGTGCGCGAAAGCGAGCAATTCGGGATCGACGCCGAACGGCAGTGGGGTGGTGACCAGATCGACCTTGCCCTCCTTCAGCATCGCCTTCTGGTCGGGAAAGCGTACTTCGATGATCGTGACGTCGCGCTTGTCCTGCATATTGTGCTTGGCCAGCATCGCGCGCACCGCCATGTCGACGGCGCTGCCCCGCTGGTTCGTCGCGATGATCTTGCCCTTGAGGTCTTCGACGGTGCGGATCGAGCTGTCGTTGCGGACGAAATAACCATTGGTGTGATAGCCGGGGACGCCGTCCTGGAAGCCGTCGGCGATGACCCGCAGATCCTCCATTCCGGCATTGGCGATGCCGAGGGCAAAGGTCGAATAGGCCAGCGCTCCGGTGTCGAGCTCGCCGGTGGCGAGCGCCTGCATCGATGTCGAGGTCCCCTCGAAGTGGGTCAGCTCGGGGACGTAGGTCTTGCCGGCGTGGATCGCGAGCCCCGGCTTGGCGAACATCAGCGTCGCCAGATCCCCGCTTGCGACAACCCAACCGATGCGCAGGTGATAGGGTTCGGCGGCCCGTGCCGGCAGCATCAGCCCCGCCAACGAAAGCGCAAGCACCGCCCGCCTGATGAAACGCATGGATTCCTCCCGTTCGCCCTTGGCCCGGATGCTCTCAGCATCGTCATGCCCGCGCAAGCGGGCATCCAGGGCAACAATACAGGCTCCTGGATTCCCGCTTTCGCGGGAATGACGGTATGGTGACTTCATGAAGGAAATCCGTCTCAACGCGTTCGAGATGAACTGTGTCGGGCACCAGTCTCCGGGGCTGTGGGCGCACCCGCGCGACCGCTCGGCGAGCTATACCGACCTCGCCTATTGGACCGGGCTGGCGAAAACCCTGGAGCGCGGCAGGTTCGACGGGATCTTTCTCGCCGACGTCTTGGGGCTCTACGATGTCTATGGCGGCTCGCCCGACGCGGCGCTGCGCCATGCCGTGCAGGTGCCGGTCAACGACCCCGTCCTGCTGATCCCGGCGATGGCCGCGGTGACCGAGCATCTCGGCTTTGGCGTCACCTGCACCTTGTCGTACGAGCCGCCCTACCCGCTCGCCCGCCGCATGTCGACCTTGGACCACCTGACCCGAGGGCGGATCGGCTGGAACATCGTCACCGGCTATCTCGACAGCGCCGCCGCCGGCATGGGCCTCGCCGTCCAGCCGCGCCACGACCAGCGCTACGAGATCGCCGAGGAATACATGGAGATCGTTTACCAGCTCTGGGAAGGCAGCTGGGAGAATGGCGCGGTGCTGCGCGACCGGGCGCGCCGCCTCTATGCCGATCCGGCGAAGATCCACCGCGTCAAGCACGAGGGACAGTATTACCGGGTCGACGCGATCCATCTCTGCGAACCCTCGCCGCAACGCACCCCGGTGCTCTATCAGGCGGGCGCATCGAGCCGCGGGCGGGCCTTCGCCGCTGCGCATGCCGAATGCGTCTTCATCAATGGCCCGACCCCGCAGGTGGTGGCGGCGCAGGTCGCCGATCTGCGCCGCCGCGCCGCCGCGAATGGCCGCGACCCCGCCGACCTCTTGATCTTCACCCTCGCCACCGTGATCACCGGCCGCAGCGAAGCGGAAGCGCGCGCCAAGCACGAGGAGTACCGCCGCTATGCCGACCCCGAGGCCGCGCTTGCGCTGTTCTCGGGCTGGACCGGGGTGGATTTCTCACGCTTCCGGCCCGAGGACGAGCTGCGCTACATCGAAACGGAAGCGATGCGCTCGGCGCTGCAATCCTTCACCTCGGCCGATCCGAACCGGGTTTGGACGGTCAAGGAACTCGCCGAGCATGTCGCGATCGGCGGGCGCGGGCCGCTCTTTGTCGGCTCGCCAGAACAAATCGCCGACGCGCTCGGCGCCTGGGTCGCGGCGACCGATATCGACGGCTTCAACCTGGCCTATGCCGTGAGGCCCGAGAGTTTCGAGGATTTTGTCGATCTGGTGGTGCCGGAATTGCAGCGCCGCGGCATCTACAAGCAGGAATACCGCCACGGCACGCTGCGCGAAAAGCTGTTCGGTGCCGGCCGCGCCCGCCTCGCGGCACCGCATCCGGCGGCGCGGTACCGAATTACGTAAAGAAAAAAACATTTTACCGCAAAGGACGCAAAGGTTTCGCAGAGGACGCAGAGGAAAACGGGCGCGAAGCGCCCAACCATCAACTCTGGTCTAGCACCGAGTCGTCGCAGGAAATTGTCGGCGCTTCGCGCCAGTAAAATCCCCTTCGCGTCCTTTGCGAATCCTCCGCGTCCTCTGCGGTAAAGCGTTTTTCTTTTTCTTCAGCGATCGAGGACGGCCCGCGCGGTCTGGTTGAACAGGATCTTGCGCTCCGCCTCGCTCGGTGGGGCCGAGCGGCGCCATTCCTTGCCGAGATCGACGCCGCGCTGCACGGCCGAACGCGCTTTAATCGCCGCGCGCCAGCGCGCGAGGTTGGGAAATTCGTCGAGAGGCTGGCCGAGCGGCTTCGATATCAGCACCCAGGGCCAGCACGCCATGTCGACGATCGAATATTCGCCGACGATGAATTCGCGCCCCTCCAGCCGCCGCTCCAGCACGCCGAGGCAGCGGTTGTATTCGTCGGCGTAGCGCTGGTGCGAATAGGGGTGCTCGCCCTGCGCATAATTGACGAAATGGCTGAGCTGGCCGGCCATCGGCCCGAGATTGCCGACCTGCCAGAACAGCCATTCCATGACTTCCTTGCGCGCGCGCTTGCCGGCCGGCATGAAACGCCCGGAGCGCTCGGCGAGATGCAGCAGGATCGCGCCGGATTCGAACACGCTGACCGGGCCGTCCGCGCCGCCGTGGTCGACGATCGCCGGCATCCGGTTGTTCGGGCTGATCGCCAGGAACTCCGGCTTGAACTGGTCGCCCTTGCCGATATTGACCGGGACCACGCGGTATTCGAGCCCGCATTCCTCCAGCATGATCGCGATCTTCCAGCCA
>JBGPTQ010000222.1:0-4605 GCA_041490725.1 Allostellaceae bacterium
ACGCATCCGACCGCGGCAAGCGGAGTCCAGGTCTCAAGGTACCCCGCTCAGTTGATCAGCCCGGCGCCGCGCATCGCCCGCTGCACCTTCTCCTGCGTCTCGGGCGTCGTCTGCCACAGCGGCTGGCGCACTTCAGGGGTGCAACGACCCAACAGCGAGGCGGCGTATTTGACCGGCGCCGGGCTCGTTTCGACGAACAGCGCGTCGTGCAGCGGGATCAGCCGCTCGTTGATCCGCCGCACCGTCGCCAGATCGCCCTTCTGCCACGCCTCGTGCATCTCCGAGCACAGTCGCGGCGCGACGTTGGCGGTGACCGAAATAACACCGTCGCCGCCTTGCGCGAGATAGGCGACCGCGGTCGCGTCCTCACCCGACAAGAGGCAGAACGCGCCGTCGATCTCGACCCGCATCCTGAGCGGCCGGGCGAGATCATTGGTCGCGTCCTTGACCCCGACGATGTTGGGCAGTTGCGCGAGGCGCGCCAGCGTCGCGTTGCTCATATCGACCGAGCAGCGCCCCGGGATGTTGTAGATGATGATCGGCAGGTCGACGGCGTCGTGCACCGCCTTGTAATGCTGGTAGAGACCCTCTTGCGTCGGCTTGTTGTAGTAGGGGCAGACGATCAGCGCCGCATCCGCGCCGGCTTTCTTGGCCGCGCGGGTCGCCGCGATCGTGTGCGCCGTCGAGTTCGAGCCGGTTCCGGCGATGACCGGCGCCCGGCCTTTCGCCACCTCGACGGTGAGCGCGATCAGGCGCACCTGTTCGTCATGCTCGAGCGTCGGCGATTCGCCGGTCGTGCCGCACGGCACGAGCCCATGAGTGCCCTGGCCGATCTGCCAGGCGACGTGTTCCTGAAAGGCGGTTTCATCGACCGCGCCGTCCCGGAACGGGGTGATCAACGCGACAAGCGACCCCTTGAACATGGCTTCCTCCCCGGCTTCAACCGCGGCCCGATGCGAACCCCTGGGCGTCAACGATAGTCCCCGCCGCCGCTCGCTTCAACAGCACCGATCGGCGCGGGTTGCTTTTGGCCTCGCGCGGCGGGTGTTACCGATCGTTACAGTATCAACTTGCCGACGGCGGCGAGAACCCGTAAAGACGGGGCCCGCGTCTTTGATATATGCATGGAGCGGCCGGCATTGTTCGCACTATTTCGCATTTTATTTTTAGTCGTCGGCCTCTTCGCTACCCTCACGACAACGACGCAAGCGCAGGGTCCCGGCTCCGATCAGGCGGCGCTGGGCGCCGCGCGCAGTGGCGATTGGGCCCAGGCCTATGCTCAGGCCGGCCAAAGCAGGGACCCTCTGGTCCAGAAAATCGTCCGCTGGCTCGATTATACGCGCTCCAGCCCAGGCGGGCGGTTCGCCGAAATCGCCAGCTTTATCGACCAAAACCCGAATTGGCCGCTGCACAAGACGCTGAAGCGCCGCGCCGAGGAGGCAATGGCGAGCGAGGGCGACGATACCGCCGCGGACTGGCTGAAGCGCCATCCCCCGGTCAGCGGCGCGGGCACGGCGCGCGCGGCCGAGATCATGATCAACCGGGGCAATGTCGAAGCCGGCACGGCGGCGCTGCGCGCGGCCTGGGCCGAGGGCGATTTCACCCCGGCCGAGGAAGGCGCCCTCGTGGCACGGTTTGCCGCGAGGCTGCGGCCGGAAGACCACCAGAGGCGGTTCGACCGGCTGGTGTGGGACGGCCAGGCCGATGCGGCCCGCCGCATTCTGGCGCTGGTGCCGGCCGATTACCGCGCCGTGGCGGAGGCGCGCCTCGCGCTTTCCGGCAACGCTGCCAACCTCGATGCCGTGCTGGCGCGGGTCCCGGCGCAGCTGCGCTCGGATCCGGGGCTGGCCTTTGAGGAGGCGCGCTGGCGACGCAAGAAAGACGATTACGATGGCGCCGCGCAGCTGCTTCTTGCCCATGCCGACACCCCGGTTCGCCCCGCCCTGTGGTGGAGCGAGCGGCTCCTCGTCGCGCGCCGCCTGCTTACCGGCGGCAATGCCGATATCGCCTATCGGCTCGCGCAGCAGCCCGGCTCGACCGAGGACAGCGCCAATTCCGAGGCCGAATTCCTGTGCGGGTATATCGCGCTGCGCTATCGCAAGGACTCGTCCCTCGCTTTCGATCATTTCGCCCATATCATTGCCCGGGTCACCAGCCCTTACGCCAAGGCTCGTGCCGCCTATTGGGGCGGGCGCGCCGCCGAGGCGGCGGGCAAACCCGATCTGGCGGGGAAGTGGTATGCCGCCGGCGCCGAGCACATGGCGACCTTCTACGGCCAGCTGGCGGCCCATCAGCTCGGCCGGGACGCCCCGCCGCATCCGGTGCCCGAACCGCGCCCGGACAGCGCCGCGCAGGCCCGGTTCACCGCGCACGAGCTGGTCCGCGCGGCGCAGCTGTTCTTCGGCGCGGGCGACCGCGAGCACGCCCGGGCCTTCCTGATGCAGATGGCGGATATGGCAAAGACGCCGCTCGACTTTGCGATGCTGGCCGCGCTCGCCGAGGGGTATGGCCGGGTCGATCTGGCGATCGCGGTGGCGCGGCGCGCGATCGACGCGGGAATGCCGCTGATGGTGCACGGCTACCCGGTCACCACCCTGCCCGGCGGCGGCATCGCCGAGCATCCGCTGTTGCTGGCGATCGTGCGGCAGGAAAGCGCCTTTGCCCCGGACGCGATGAGCCGGGTCGGGGCGCGCGGCCTGATGCAGCTGATGCCGGCGACCGCCGCCGGCATCGCCCGCAAGCTGGAGCTGCCCTATTCGCTCGCCCGTCTGACCACCGACGGACTCTACAATTTGATCCTGGGCCGCTCCTATGTCGAAAAACTGATCGACGATTTCGGCGGCTCCTACGCGCTCGCGATCGCCGCCTACAACGCGGGGCCGGGCCGGGTGCGCCAATGGCTGCATGATTTCGGCGATCCGCGCGGCCGCGACATCGCCATGGTCGACTGGATCGAGATGATCCCGTTCGCCGAAACGCGCACCTATGTCCAGCGGGTGCTCGAAAACCTGCAGATCTATCGCGGCCAGGCCGGCAACAGCGCGACCGCCTTTTCGCTGGCCAGCGATCTGGCGCGCTGATTCCGAGCCGCCACGGGGCGCTGCACAATCAACCGACGGTTGGGGCATCGGCATCGCCTCCGTTGAATCTGCAAGGAATCAGCAGCAAATCTCTCGCGCACAGGTTTTGTAGGATGGGTTGAGCGGAGCGAAACCCATGGTTTTCCTCGATAAATCCACGTCGGTGGGTTTCGCGCTGCTCAACCCACCCTACGAATTGCAGCTAATCAGCAGCAAATTTTCGACTGCAGTTGCTGCTCGACCCATGATTGCGCGACAAGGAGCAGGCGACCGGACGGTCGCTCGCGCGGGTGACGTTGCGGACCTTGTGGTTGTGTATTGGATATTTGCTCCATTACCACTCCATATCGGTGGCTGGGTTCGGCAAATTCTCCATTATGGGATACAATTATGGCAATTTTTAGCGTCGTTCTTCTGGCAACGAGACCACGTCATGTCCCCGCGGGCGGTTCGCGAAGGGGGGCTCCGGCAACCCTGCCGGCGGCCTGCGCGGCTTGGGCAAACCGGGCGGCGCGCAGAGCGGGTGACGCCGCCCGCGAAGGCGTGCACAATGGCACGTCGCGGTCTCTGACAGGGTTGCCCCGTGTCCGATCTCGCCTACAGGGTAGAGCTGACGCCCCCCGATATCGAACCCTATCGCGCGGGCAATACCGGCATCGAATACGTCACGCGCTTTGATGCGAGCGAGCCCGGCCCGCATGTGCTGGTATGCGCGCTGACCCACGGCAACGAGATCTGCGGCGCGATCGCGCTCGACCGGCTGCTGCGCGCTAGTGTCCGGCCGCGCCGCGGGCATCTGACGCTGGCCTTCAACAATGTCGCGGCCTATCGCGAATTCGACCCGCGCTACCCGATCGCCTCGCGCTATATCGATGAGGATTTCAACCGGCTGTGGCACCCGGAGACGCTCGACGGCCAGCGCCGGTCGGTCGAGCTCGAACGCGCCCGCGCGCTGCGGCCGATCGTCGACGCTGCCGACTTCCTGCTCGATCTTCATTCGATGCAATACGCCACCGCGCCCTTGATGCTGGCCGGACTGCTCGAGCGCTCGCGCAAGCTGGCGCGCCGGATCGGGATCCCCGAGCTGATCATGTGCGACGCCGGCCACGCCGCCGGGCCGCGGATGCGCGATTATGGCGGCTTCGGCGATCCCGCCTCGGCCAAGACGGCGCTCCTCATTGAATGCGGCCAGCATTGGGAGCGCCGCGCCGCCGAGGTCGCGATCGACGTGATGCTGCGCTTCCTCGTCGCGCTCGGCAGCGTGACAAGCGAGGATGTGGCCGCGCTCGGCGGGCCCGATTTCGACGCACCTTCCCGCCAGCGGGTCATCGAGGTGACCGAGGCGGTGACGATCGCCGGCGCGCGCTTCGATTTCGCCGGTGATTTTCGCGGGCTCGAAATCCTGCCCGAAAAAGGCACGCTGATCGGCCGCGATGACGGAAGCGAGGTGCGCACCCCCTACGACAATTGCGTCTTGATCATGCCGTCGCGGCGGCTCGTCAAAGGCCAGACGGCGGTGCGTCTC
>JBGPTQ010000223.1:0-4604 GCA_041490725.1 Allostellaceae bacterium
AGGTGCGCCCGCCAGTGCTCGAATCATCGATGCAGCGGACCACGGCATCGGCGACATCGCCGACATAGACCGGCTGGAACCGGGTCTCGCCGCCGCCGATCAGCGGCAGCACCGGCGAGATCATCGCCAGCGCCGCGAGGCGGTTGAAGAACTGGTCCTCCGGCCCGAACACGACCGAGGGGCGCAGGATCGTCGCGGTCGGGAAGGCATCGCGCACCGCCTCCTCGCCGGCCGCCTTGGTGCGGGCGTAGGCCGAAGCGGAGCGCGGATCGGCGCCGATCGCCGAGACGTGCACAAAGCGCAGGGCGCCGGCCTCGCGCGCCAGCCGGGCCAGGCGCGCCGGGCCGATTTGGTGCGCCATATCGAAGCGCTGCGCGCCGCTTTCATGCAGAATGCCGACGAGGTTGACGACGGTGTCGTTGTTGGCGACGAAAGCCCGCAGTAGCGCCTCGTCGTCGATCGCGACGTTGACGAGGCCGACCTGGCCGACATCGCCCTTCAACTTCAGGAACTTGGCGGAAGCAGCGCTGCGCCCGCCGACGGTCAGCACATCGCCGCGCTCGGCCAGCCGCTTGACCACATAGCGCCCGATGAACCCGGCGCCGCCGAGGATCGCCGCCCGATGCTGTTTCATGCCCGCTCCAAGAAGCGCGACCGCATTACCAAAAGCGTCGATCTACGGCAATATCGCCAGCATGCACGAATGCGCGGCAATTGCCTATGGAGCGGAGCTTGCCGGGAGTTGCTTCATTGCCGCGAGAGCGCACGGGTGTCTCGTTAACCCCGCCGGACTCCTGGTTGCAGGGCGTGCACCGAATTTGCAGCTCAAAAAACCCTTTGGCCGGGACAAGCCTGGCTTTGGCCCGGGCATCCACGTCTTCTTGTTACACAATGAAAGACGTGGGTGCCACGGAACAAGTCCGTGGGCTGAAGGCCCACGGGACAAGCCCGGCCACGGGGTACCTATAGTTGGGGCGATTCGACCTGAGTGAAACCGGCTCTAGCCCTCGTCCTTGCTGAGCTTGACCCCGACATATTGGGTGACGCCATGCCGGTTCAGCAGCAGCAGCGCGGTATTTTTTGGTGATTTAGCGATTTCCTTGAGCTGCTTCGCGGCCTCCTGCGGGCTGCGTATCGGCTGCTGATCGATCGACACCAGGACATCGCCGCGGGACAGCCCGAGCGTGTCGGCGAAGCTCCCGCTGTCAACCCCGATGATGACGACTCCGTGCACGTCACGGCCGACCTTGAGCTCGCGACGCAGATCATTGGTCAGCGCCGCGAAATGCATGCCCAGCGCGTCCCCCCGGTCCTCGCCGGACTGCTCGCCCGATTGGTCGCCATTGGCCGAAGCGACGCGCGGGTTTTCCGGCGCCTCGCCGAGGGTCGTGTGAAGCTCGCTCGATTGCCCGTTGCGCCATACCGTCAAGGAGGCGGTCGAGCCGGGCGCACTCGCGGCCACCAGCCGAGGCAGGTCGCGCAATTCTTTCACCTCGCTGGCGTTGAACGAGAGGATGACATCGCCCTGTTTGAGCCCGGCTTGCACGCCGGGGCCGCCCGGCGTCACCACCGCAACCAGCGCGCCGTGCTCGCCCTTCAGGCCCAGGCTTGCGGCGATTGCCGGCGTCACCTCCTGGATCTGCACGCCGAGCCAGCCGCGGCTCACCTTGCCACCCGATTCGAGCTGGGCCACGACCGTCTTGGCGAGGTTCGAGGGTACCGCAAAGCCGATCCCGACGCTGCCGCCATTGGGCGAATAGATTGCGGTGTTGATGCCGATCACCTCGCCGTTCAGGTTAAAGGTCGGCCCGCCGGAATTGCCGCGGTTGATCGGCGCGTCGATCTGCAGGAAGTCGTCGAACTGGCCAGCATGGATGTCGCGCCCGCGCGCCGAGATGATCCCGGTGGTGACGCTGCCGCCAAGGCCAAAGGGATTGCCGACCGCGATCACCCAGTCGCCGACCTGCGCCGCGCCGCTGTCGCCAAAGGCGACATAAGGCAACGGCTTGTCCGTCTTGATCTTCAGCACGGCGAGATCGGTGCGCGGGTCGCGGCCGACGATCTTGGCCGGGTATTTGCTGTTGTCCTGGAGGATGATTTCGACCTTGGCAGCTTCGCCGACCACGTGGCTGTTGGTCACGATGAGGCCGGAGGGGTCGATGATGAAGCCGGAGCCGAGCGCGATCCGCTTCACGCCGTCCTCCTCGCCCGGACCCTCGGAAAACGGGTGCGGGCCGAGGCGGCCGCCGCCATGCTCGTCGAAGAAGCGCTTCAGAAAGTCCTCGAACGGCGAGCCGCGCAACGATTCGGGCAATTGATCCGACAGCACATTGACGGCGGTCTTTTCCGTCACCGAAATGTTCACCACCGCCGGCAATACCCGTTTCACGAGCGGGGCGAAACTTTGCTGCGGCAACAACCCTGCCGCCGGTGGCGAGGCCGCCGGCGCCGCTTCGCCGGAAGCGGGCGGGTTTTGGGCCCATACCAGCGGCGATAGCGCGAGCGTCGCGCCGAGGCCGAACCCCAGGGCGGCGGCACGGGTTTTCCTGAACCAGGGCTGGCGGAGGGGACCCGCCGGAAGGTCTGTCATGCGCCATCTCCTGCTGCGCGGATGATCGCTACAACATGGCAGGGCAAGGTGACAGGCCGCTTTCAGGGGAATTAATTCGCGGTAACCTCTTGCCCGGGCATGCGCAGCCAGCCGGGATCGCGGTTGCGTACCGGGCATGACCGCAGCAACCGGTTCGCTATGATGGGCGGCCGATAAAACAAGGAACCCAGCCATGAGCCGTTATCGTGAGATCTCCGCGGCCGAGATGAGCCCGGCGCAAAAGCGCGTTCACGACCAGATCATCGCCGGCGCGCGCGGCCGGTTCGGCGGCCCCTTCCAGCTCTTGATCCGGGCACCGGAGATTTGCGAGCACGCGGCCAAGCTCGGCGAGCATTTGCGTTGGGGCACTTCGTTGCCCGACCGGCTTTCCGAGCTGGCGATCATCACCACCGCGCGGTTCTGGCGCGCGCAATACGAATGGTATGCGCATGCCCCGCTCGCCGAGAAGGCCGGCGTGCCGAGCGCGGCGGTCGAGGCGATCCGCACCAACGGCACGCCGCTCTTCACCGCCAAGGACGAGGCGCTCGTCTACCGCATCTGCAGCGAGATCTTCCGCGCTCAGCGCCTGTCGGATGCCAGCTTCAACGAGGCGGTCGCCGCGCTCGGCGAGAAGGGGCTCGTCGAAGTGATCGGCATCATCGGCTACTACACGCTGATCGCGAACACGCTCAACGTGTTCCAGGTTGGCTTGCCCGCGGGCAACGCGCCGCCATTCCCGGAATAGCACCCGAATCGCGCCGGGGACCCGCCGCGCTCGCCGGCCTGCCGGCACCGCGCATCGGCGCCGGCGCCTCGCCTCAATCGATTGATCCGATGCGGCTTTCCGGTGGTCGCCGCAGCCTCGCCGAGAGGCCGGCTTGACCGGGCGCGGGGTTGGCGTAACAGCCGGGGCCGGACATTCACGGGAAGCGGTTGCGCATGCGGCATCCCGGCGTTCTCGCGGCGCTCGGCGGCGCGGTTCTGCTGCTCGCCGGCTGCGGCGGAAGCTCCGGCCCCTCGGTCCTCAGCGGGCGCGCCTGTCTCGCCCGGCTCGCCGCGCAAGAGGTCCTTTACCGCCCCGTCGACTCGGTCAGCGCGCCGGATTCGCGCTGCCATGTCGATACCGCGGTGCGGGTCAGCCGGGTCGAGGCCGGTCTCAACCATCCGGCTCTCATGAGCTGCGGGCTGGCCAGCCGGCTCGACGATTTCGAACGCGAGGTGGTGCAACCGCTCGCCAAAGCCGAGCTTGGCCAGCGGGTCGTCCGCATCAACCATCTGGGGAGCTTTTCCTGCCGCGCGGTCAACGGCGGCAGCCGCCTCAGCCAGCACGCCCTGGGCCTGGCGATCGACATCGGCGGCTTCCGCCTCTCCGACGGCAGCACGGTCAGCGTCGAGCACGATTGGCGTGAGCCCGGGCCAAAGCGCTTATTTCTGCGCCATGTCGCGCGCCGAGCCTGCGGTTTTTTCTCGGTCGTGCTGACCCCCGACAGCAACGCCGAGCATCACAACCACATCCATCTCGATATCGGCCCGGACCGGCTCTGCTCAGTCTAGCCCTGCTCCATCACCTCGTCGGCGAGGCGCGACAGATGATGCGCGGTGTCGCCGAAGCTGTGCTCGATGACCATGACGCGGCGGAAATAGTGGCCGACCGCGTATTCCTCGGTCATCCCGATGCCGCCATGCAATTGCACCGCGTTCTGCGAGACGAAGCGCGCCGCCTGGCCGACCCCGACCTTGGCCATCGCGAGATTGTGGGCGCGCTCGGCGGCGTCCGCTTCGTCGACCATCATCGCCGCCAGCATCGCCATGCTGCGGCCCTGTTCCAATGCCACGAACATCTCGGTCGCGCGGTGCTGCAATGCCTGGTTCTGCCCGATCGGCCGGCCGAACTGCTGGCGCGTCTTCAGGTATTCCAAGGTCATCGCCTGCATCGCTTCCATCGCGCCGACCGCCTCGGCGGCGGCGGCGGCGATGCCCGCCTCGACGACCCGCTCGATGATCGCAAATCCGG